>JANXRR010000367.1 GCA_025356795.1 Bacteroidia bacterium | reverse complement strand
TTGTACTCAACAGGCGGACAGACTTTATGCTAATCGACAAAAAATAAGATACGACTGACAATTAAATAAGAAGCCCAACTGGCCACAACAAAATGTATAAAACATGGCTGGGGTTCAGTGTAAATTTGTAGTTTAGTTTTTTAAATTACGTTTGGTGTCGTGGGACAGTGACGCGCTTCGAAAGCCCAGCCACGTTTCATACATAAACGTAGCCAGCCATAGGGTCAGGACAAATTGGTTTTCAAACAAAACGGCTGACGACTTACTAACAAAGATTTCCCACGGGGCCAAGTGAACGGCTTCGGGATAACTTGGACTTTGAAAAAATTAAACGTGGGACAGACTAAAAACTAATACAGCCGACCCTCCGCTTTTTTAAAAAGATTCTCCTCCGAAACCCACGCCATTGGCACATTTGCTTGCCACACATCCCGCCCACAACCAAAGCAAGCAAAAGAGCCAATCCCACCCGCAAAAGATTCAACATTATTTATTAGATTTGACAATATTTGACAAGTCAATCTAAATACCACAAATGGTAAATCACTTGGGACAAAAAATCAGGGAACTCCGTGAAAAGAAATCCCTTCTCTTGCGACAAGTTGCCGCACACTTAGAAGTTGACACAGCCTTAATGAGTAAAATAGAGAGAGGCGAAAGAAATGCATCCAAGCAACAAGTCATAAGTATTGCAAGTTTCCTTAAAGCAGATGAAGAAGAATTATTAACCCTTTGGTTGGCCGACAAAATTGAATCAACCATAGTTGAGGAACCGAAAATAGCTTATGAGGCAATGAAAATCGCTAATAAAAATCTTAAGAAATGAAGAAAGGAATTAAGCTCATTGACAATTCATCAAACGAATACCAGCTTGGTAGCATTCTCAAGGAATTAATTGGTGACTCATCATACTCACAAATCTCGATTGCGACAGGCTATTGGGATTTGCCCGGCATGGTTGAGATACATGATGAACTACAGAAATATCTAGAAAAGCCAAACACGTCATTGAGATTGTTATTAGGAGAAGAACCTTCTGTAAGAGCCTATCAGGTTAAGAATCCCGCACGACAAGACCCCGACTTTCCAGAGAAGTATTTAAAAAGAGACTTAGAAGATTTGCAGCTAAAGGAGGAGTTTCAAAAAGTTGCCGACCTATTGGGCAAATACATGAATGAATCCAATACAGGTAAAATCCAGATTAAGGTTTACCGCAAAAATTTCCTCCATGCAAAGTGTTACATCTTTGGGACAGACTCTGAAAATGCAATCGGAATTATTGGCAGTTCGAACTTCACTCGAAAAGGAATGTTTGGAAACCTTGAGTTGAACCAGATTGAAGACAACAATGCCACAGTAAATTTCATTAGAAAGAACTTAACTCAACATCCATCACACAGAACTTGGTTTGAAGAATTATGGACTGACAGCGAAGCATGGTCAAAAGTATTTAAGGAAGAAATCCTTGCACTTAGCAAGCATGGAGGAACATGCTTTAGTGCTTACGAAATGTACATCCACGCACTTTATCGCATTTATGGACAAGACTTGCTGGACGAGAAAGAAAACAAGGTGGACGCTGATGACCCTAGCTCTGGCAAGCCACAACTGTTAAAATTTCAGGTTCAAAACGCTAACAGTTTAATCAAAAAGTTAGAACGTCAAGGCGTTGCCATGCTATCCGATTCAGTAGGTTTAGGAAAGACTTACACTGCTATCAAAGTTATTGAGTACTATAAGCACAATCTAAATCAGCGAGTAGTAGTAATTGCCCCAGCCGGGCTTATTCAACAATGGAGAAAAGCCTTTGATGAATTTAGAATAATTCATATTCCTGAAATCTACAGCCTGCAAGACACAGAGAAGATAAAGGACGTTCGCGAAAATCTCCAATCCATTCCGGTAGGCCTGTTTGTGTTTGATGAAAGTCACAACCTTCGTGCAGCAGGTGGACAACGCTTTGATGTTTTTATCAAGTGGAGACAAGAAAACGAGAATGCTAAAACCCTTTTGCTAACCGCTACACCAATCAACAACCAGTTGGCTGACTTGACAAACCAAATCATGTTAGGCTCTGGGGGTGACATCTTTAAACTTGGTAAGTTTTACGATAGAAGTCGACAAAAGTATTTTACGCTTAAAGAACGCTTAGAACTTTTACAAACCGACATGCGCAGACAAATCCGTGAAAGTGGTTTTATAAATTACCAACAAATTAAAGAACAGCTTACTCCGCTTTTGAATCGCTTCATCGTTAGAAGAACCAGACAAGGAATCGAAAAGGAATATCCCGAAGGCTTGGAGATAAACGGCAAACTCCAAAAGTTTCCCAAGTCTTATCCCGACAATCTGGAGTATGAAGTACCCAATCAATTCAAATCGCAACTCTTAAAGTTTGCGGAAAAGGATGGTGAGTTGACACGAGCATTCAAATACGAGATAAACAGTTTAGCCGAGTTAGAGTATTTAGCGCACCCACTTGATTTGTTTGAGCATTACACCGAAAGAAGTAAGCCGATTAAATCTTCGCTTGAAGTTATTTACACCGCTTTATTAAGTTTAGGTTTTCCTTGTTATCGTTACAACATTTATCGCCATGCCTATTATGGCAGAAAGAGAGGCGAACTTGAACTGAATGCAGACGAGAACCGTGAACTAAGCAGACAGATTGGTATCTACGGAATCTTCCGTACAGTATTTTTAAAGCGCTTGGAGTCTTCTCTTTTCTCCATCGACAAATCAATTAAGAGCTACGAGAACAAATTGAAGGACTTCGAAAAGAAATTGAATGAGTTCAACAAAATCATTTCCGTAAAAAATCTTTCAGCTTTGAACAAAGCTATTGACGCTTACAACGAGCAGAACGCAGAAGAAGATGAATTAGATTTTGACATCGAGAGCTTTGAAGAAACCGAGCAGGAGTTTATCACTATCGTTGCTGATGAGGGCACTTTTAATGTACCACAACTCAAGGCGGACATCAAGAAAGACCTTTCAGTGATAAGCATTATCAAAGAACAGATTGCTTTGCTGCTTCAGAAAGACGACAAAATTCAGGAGTTAGCGAAACATCTCAATCAAAATGAAGAACGAAAGGTTTTAGTCTTCACCTACTTTGCAGACACGTTGAAATATCTCTCCGAAACTCTACCTAAATATCTGGTAAAGAATAAGAACATAGAATTTGCGTTGGGCTCAAAAGGAGAAATTGAAGATTTTGCAAAACGCTTTGCACCCATTTCAAAGAAATACAAACTAAAAGACGGAGAAAAGGAAATAGACTTTCTCATTGCCACCGATAAGCTTTCAGAAGGCCAGAATCTCCAAGACTGCGGCATGATTGTAAACTATGACTTGCACTGGAATCCCGTTCGTATGATTCAGCGAAATGGAAGGATAAACCGCTTAGGCTCTGTGCATGAGGAAATCTTTATTTACAATTTCCGCCCCGAAGAACAATTAGAGAGTTATTTGCAATTGGTAAGAAAGCTGGAAGATAAAATCAATCTTATCAGATACACCGTGGGCACAGACCAATCTATTTTGGATGAAGACCCCACCCCACAAGACTTCACCGAAGATTTATACAGCCGAGATGAAAAGAAACGGTTAGCCGCATTTCAGAAAATATTTGAAACTTCCGAACTGCTGGCAGCCGAGGATTTATTCATGGACGACCTCCGGGCATTCGACCGCAACGAACAACTTTCCAATCCATACAAAGAACAAATCAAAAACCTTCCAAAAGGCAAGTGGGGAAAAGTTCAGATGAGAAAGGAAGACGATGAGTTTATTCACTTGGCGCATCTGGCAGCAGGCGAAGACAAGACGTTTGAAGCCGGATATTTCGTAGCGTTTGGCAAAGACAAAGTTGGCGAACTCTTCACCACCACTGAAGGCCTGCTGTCCATTAAAGCCACCAGTGAGCAGAATGAACGTTTCCCCGACAAGTTCAAGAGTAAACCCGAAACCGAGGCATACATACTTGACTTTATACAGCGTTATCAGTTTTCAGAAGAAGAACACCAGGTTCGCTACAACCAACCCCAGCAGGTAGCCATTGCATTTCTGATAAACAAAATGATGGAGTACGGTTATGCAGTTTCGGAAATTGACAAAGTGAGCAATTCCGTACTGCACTCACAGAATGCCTACATCAACAAAGAAAATATGCGTCTGGTTAGGTTAGTTAATAGAATGAACCGAAGAGGTGAACATGTGGGTGATGACATTATTAAAAATTTCATTTCATTAGCCAATCAGAACAAACCCGAGGAAAAGACCGAGAAAGCACCACTTAGTGAAATCATTCAAATTTTTGCATGAACGTTACTGACATAAATAAAAGTCTCACGCAGCTTGCGGAAAACAAGACAAGAGAAAACGTTCTTGATTTGTCGTTTGCCTTGTTGCAATGGATGAACATTGAGCCAAACGCGGGCAACAAGCCACAGCTATTGTCGCCACAGACGCAAAAGCTAAAGGACTATTTAGCTACAGCCCCACAAACCGTACAACCACAGCTATATCGCCTTTCAGCAGACAATCAAAATATTCGGGTACGATTTGCTGTGCTTAAAAAATTAAAGAAAGACTACATCAGCCAATTGGTGGACAACGACCCCGGTTTAAGCAGTTACCAATCGTTTAGTAAAGGGCTTACTTCACAAAACGGAACAGGTTTTATTCCCGCACAACCGTACTTTGTTCATTTTATAACAACACCTGATTACGACAAGCTAGTTATGGTTTTCAATCAGGGTGAGCAAAAACGCATTGTAACCTTTCGCAATCGTCTAACAAATACACAATACAACAAAATCATTCTGCAATGGCAAGGCATTGGTGTAAAGTCAAAACCTGAAATTGCTGACCTGCTTTGGAAGTCTATTGACATTAAAGAAGTAAACAAGGAATTCTACAAGCAAATCAAAGAACGCTTTGATACACTTATTGGAATTGTAAAGACACAACACAACAAAGCCACCGAGAATCAGGTAAAACAATTTACGGTGCGGTTGATTGGACGTTACATTTTTTGCTGGTTCTTGAAAGAGAAAGGGATTATCCCACATTCGCTCATCAGCAAAGCAACTATTGAAAGCACAGACAATTATTATCAAAACGTGTTGCTCAAACTCTTCTTTGAGACATTGAACACAAAAGTACAAGACCGCAACCCACTTACCCTTAATAAACTATTTGAAAAGATTCCTTACCTCAATGGTGGTTTGTTCGATGAGAGCGATGAAGACAAACTGTTTACCAAACTGAAATTAGACGCGTGGTTGCTCCCGTTTGTGGAGATTTTGGAGAGCTATGATTTTACCATAGATGAAAGCAGCAGTCAGTACCAACAGGTAGCTGTTGACCCGGAAATGCTCGGTAGGATTTTTGAAAACTTGTTGGCAAGTCAGAATGAAGAAACATCAGCTTTGGTAAACAAGCAGAAAACCTTTGGCGTTTTCTATACACCTCGCGAAATTGTTGACTACATGGTGAATGAAAGCATTCGCACGTATCTTCAAAACAAATGGGAGCAGAAAATAGCAAACGAGAAATCAAAGAGCATTAACAATCCAGAAACAGGCGGTGATTTGTTCGGAAATAAGAAGCCCCAACAATTAGCTTTTGACATTAAACGGTATGAATTGAAGGAAGAGGAAAAATCCAAAATCAGTAAAGCAATTGAATCTCTATTTACTGTTACACCGGATGCCTCGCATTTGAAGAAAGACGAAAAATATCTTCTATTGACTTATCTGGAGGAAATAAAAATCATTGACCCTGCCTGTGGTTCAGGTGCTTTCCCTATGGGAATTTTGCACAAGCTGGTGGAATTAAATGAAGCACTGGGCACAGTAAAGAGCAGCTACGAATTAAAGAAAGACATTTTGAGCCACAATATTTATGGTGTGGACATTATGCCGATGGCCATTGAAATAGCTCGATTGCGAGCTTGGTTAAGTTTGGTATTGGAAGAAGAATACAAACCCAATGACCCCAAACACAATTTTGGATTAAAGCCATTACCGAACCTTGACTTTAAATTTGTTTGTGCCAACAGCCTGATTGATATTCCGGAAGACGAGTATGTTTCTAACATGGCTGCCGATTATCTGAAAGAATTTGAAAGACTTACAGAAAAATACTTTGGTGCATCGTTGGAGGCCAAAGCTAAATTAAAGGACGACATCACGGACTGCATAAACCGGATAACCGAAATTCACTCTATAGCAATTGATAGGTTTAGACTTCAAATAAAGCGGGAGGAAAAGAGCAGTACGGAAGGGCGGTTGAAAAAGATGAAACTGCGATTGGATGAGTATGAGCGACAACATCACCAGTGGCAGAGTTACAAGAATATATTTATCGAAAAAACGGTAGAATTCTTTAATACAAAGTATTTCTTTCCTGCTGTTAAAGCGGGATTTGATGTGGTAATTGGAAATCCGCCTTATGTGCAAATGCAAAAGAACAACGGCCATTTGGCAAATCAACTAAGAGATGCAGGTTATTCAACTTACGATAGAACCGGAGATGTTTACGCTATTTTCTATGAATTAGGTTTCAAATTATTAAGTGAGAAGGGAGTTCATACTTTCATTACCTCCAGTCAATGGCTTAAAGCAAATTACGGGCGTTCATTACGTGAGTTATTTCTTTCAAAGAACCCATTAAAACTAATCGCACTAGGTCCCGGTGTTTTTGAGAGCGCAGTTGTTGACACCAACATCTTAATTGCAAAAAATGAAAACAATAGAAACGAGCTTATTGGTAGTACTGTGGATAAGCCTGAACAACTTAATAACTTATACGACCTGAAATATCATCCTATGCCCTATGTATCAGTTGAAAAATGGGCAATCATGAATGATGGAAAACAGTCAATTGACGGAAAGATAAGAGCTAAGGGGAAATCATTAAATGAGTGGGTGCTTAGTATTAGCAGAGGCGTTCTGACTGGATATAATGAAGCATTTATTATAGATGAAGAAAAAAAGAAATCACTCATAAAGGAAGACCCAAAAAGTGAAGAGATTATAAGGCCGATTTTGAAAGGCAGAGAAATTGAAAAATATTTTACTGAATGGGAGGGTGATTATTTACTAAACACACATAATGGAGTAAAAGCTAAAAAAATAAAACGTGTTGATGTGGATAAATACAAATCGATAAAAAAACACCTCAATACCTACTATGAGAATATAGAAAAAAGACAAGACCAAGGTGACACTCCTTATAATCTTAGAAACTGCGCTTATTTAGATGAATTCTCAAAAGAAAAAATAATCTGGAAGCGTATCGGTTCACAGCTTCGATTCTCTTATTCAGATAGTGAAATTTATTGTCTAGACAGCACGTGCATTGCCACAGGGGAAAAAATAAAATACCTCACGGGTCTTCTTAACTCGAAACTTTGCAATTATCAACTTTTTGAAACCGCTCCACGCACAGGCATGGGTGATTTAATTATTAGCGTTCAGGCTCTTGAGCCCTTGCTGGTTTATTATCCGACTGATAAAGAGCAAAAGAGAATTGAAAAGTTGGTTGATGATATTTTGAAAAAGAAGAAAAGTAACAAAGACACCACGGAATTAGAAAAGGAAATTGATGTGCTGGTTTACAAATTCTACGAATTGACCTACGAAGAAGTGAAAATTATTGATAGCGAATTCTGGATGAGTGAAGAGGAATACTCAAATTTTAAATAATAAGTCTAAGCAACTTTAGCACAAAGTCATGGACGAAAAACAACAGATAAAGCAATCTCTCTCAGAGTTCATAAAAAATTCAGTCGAGTCAAGTCATATTTTTGGATTTAAAGATGGTTCTGAAATTAAACTTAATAAAGCTATTTATGAGATTCAACATCACTTGAGCAATGAATTGAATAAATATGGTATTAATACACGTTTAGATGTCGGTATAATTTCAGCCTCCATAACAAAGAGTTTCAGTGAAGCAGGATATAAACCTCATAAGTCAGAATATTATGCTTATCCTTTTTTAAAGTATCTGTACCATCACTTTAAAGTTGGTACGGAATTACTTGAGTACATCGATGAATTTATTGATGAGAATAAGGAAAACTTAAGTTGGCAGGATATAGTCATTACCAAAACAGGAGCAACCCGATGCAAAACAAATATTCGCTTTTCGTTAAACTTGCTACGTGATTTACATCTTGTAAGAAGCCGCAACGAAAACGACAAGCGAACCCTGCTTCCAACTGTAATTGGCCAACTATTGATTCACTATTTCGACTGGATTAACGAAAAACACTCCGCAACCATTAGACTAGAACAATCTATTTCTTTTGGTGGCTATGGTTATTTCGGTGGACATCTAGCAAGATTAAAAGAGCCGGACGTAATGACAGAATTTTTAACACACATTAAAGTAAAACTAGCTTCTAATCCTGACGACTATAATAAAATTAAGAATTACCTGAAAAGATTTACTGAGATTATCCTCAACGCTCTTACCGTCACAGAGAGCGGGATTAAGTACGATGCGTCACTTAAAAAGACTCCAGAGTACAAACTCTTACTGGGAGAACTAAATACAGACTTTATATTTTTAAGGAAAAATTTGTAGGATGTGCCTAACGAATCCGCACACACTTTGCCAGGCCGCACATACAGCCCACAGCCAAAGCCAGTCAAAGAGTGTGCTCAGTGTATTGTACGTGGAGAAAGTTGGTAAAAAAAAGCCCCACCGCGCCTCTACTAATAAAGCTTAGCGTAAATTAACGGGTGACAGGAATGCAGGCTACGAATGAAGTGAGGAGAATGACCCTACGTCTGGCAACAAAATGTTTATGCAATGTGGGGGTTTGGTGTTAAATTAAAGTTTATGTTTCACAATGTAGTTTGGTCACGGGGGACAGTTCGGAGCAGGTCGGTCTTAACATTCCGCTGCGCTTCATTTTTAAGCCCTCCTATTCCCCACACTGCATAAACACAAACGTTAAGCACAATGCCGCGGGACAGATTCGGTGCTTCGAACATTGGCACATTTGCTTGCCACACATTCCCGCGCGACAC
>JANXRR010000324.1 GCA_025356795.1 Bacteroidia bacterium | reverse complement strand
ATCGGCCACAGCATTCATCACTTCACAAGGAGTATATGAAGCCTCCATCAATGGCAAACGCATGGGCGATGCGTATCTTACACCCGGCTGGACTAGCTACAACAAAAGATTACAATATCAAGTATACGATATCACCTCTCTCCTATCTAAAGGCGAAAATGCAATAGGTGTTACTCTTGGCAATGGCTGGTATCGGGGATTCATTGGCTTTTCAGGTCAAAAAGATTTTTATGGGAAAGAATTGGGATTACTTTTTCAGCTGCACATTACTTACTCCGATGGATCATCTGAAATTATAAAATCAGATGCAAGTTGGAAATCATCAACGGGAAGTATTGTTACTTCTGAAATTTATAACGGAGAAACAATTGACGCTCGTAAAGAAAAAACCCATTGGAACACAGTGGCTTTCAACGATAATGATTGGGCAGGTGTAAAAGTTAAAGATCAAAAGGTAAACTTGATTGCCACATATAATGAACCCATACGCAAACATGAAACATTTAAAGCACTTAAACTTTTTACAACACCTAAAGGAGAAAAAGTAATAGACTTCGGTCAAAATTTAGTTGGATGGGTCAGCTTTAAGATTACTGGAAACATGGGAGATAGAATAACACTTTCACATGCCGAAGTATTGGATAAGTTGGGCAACTTTTATACTGAAAATTTAAGACCTGCCAAGCAAAAGAATGAATACATTTTAAAAGGCGGTGGAGAAGAGATCTTTGAACCACACTTTACTTTTCAAGGTTTCAGATACCTAAAAATCGAAGGTACTGTTAGCGATCTTAAGCTAGAAAACTTTACTGCCGTAGCATTATATTCTGATATGAAGCCTACGGGAAGTTTCACTTCCTCTAATAAACTTATCAATCAACTTCAACATAATATTGAATGGGGACAGAAAGGGAATTTTTTGGATGTACCGACCGACTGCCCACAGCGCGATGAGCGACTTGGCTGGACTGGCGATGCGCAGGCATTTTCACGAACAGCCTCGTTCAACTTCGATGTGCACAATTTTTTTATCAAATGGTTGAAAGATGTAGAAGCTGATCAGGTAGAAGGAAGCGTTCCTTTTGTAGTACCAAACGTATTAAAACCCTGGGCAGACACTGGTATTGCTGGGGGTTCGGCCGGTTGGGCAGATGCTGCCACCATCATTCCTTGGAATATGTATTTAGCCTATGGCGATAAACGAATTTTAGAAAATCAATATGAAAGCATGAAAGCATGGGTGGGCTACATGGAACGCCAAAGCACACACGATTTGTGGAATACAGGATTCCATTTTGGCGATTGGTTGTTTTACCGACCCTTTGATGACAATGATGGCCGCGCGGCTGTAACCGATAAATATTTAATTGCGCAAACCTTCTTCGCGCATTCAACTCAGCTTGTAATCAATACAGCAAAGGTACTTGGAAAAAATGCAGATGTTGAAAAATATAGTGGCCTTCTGGCAAAAGTGAAAGCTGCCTTTGTAAAAGAATACATGACACCGAGCGGTCGATTGGTATCCAGCACACAAACAGCTTATGTACTTGCTTTAAATTTTGATATGCTGCCCGAAACGCTTCGAGCACAAGCCGCCAAGAAACTAGCTGAAAATGTGGAATCGTATGGTAATCATTTAACTACCGGATTTTTAGGCACACCTTACCTATGCCATGTACTTACACGGTTTGGATTTACCGATGTAGCCTATAAATTATTGATGCAAGAAACATATCCATCATGGCTCTATCCTGTCAAGATGGGAGCAACTACCATTTGGGAAAGGTGGGATGGCATCAAACCTGACAGTACTTTCCAAACCCCAGGCATGAATTCATTTAACCATTACGCCTATGGAGCTATTGGCGATTGGATGTACAGAACCGTTGCCGGTATTGATACCTACCAAGATGGTGTTGGGTACAAACACATACAAATCAAGCCTACACCGGGAGGCTCTTTGACTGATGTCAATTCATCTTTAGAAACCATGTATGGGAAAATAGTTTCGCATTGGAAGCTGAAGGAAACCAAATTAACTTTAGATGTAGAGATTCCTGCCAATACAACCGCCAACGTTTATGTTTCCGCAAACTCAGTTGATGACATACTTGAAGGTGGTAAGCCCATCTCCTTAAGCGAGGGAGTTAAAATAATTGGTAAAGAAAATAATTATATCGTTGTGGAGGTCGGATCTGGTAAGTATAACTTCTCTTTAAAATAATATTAAAACATTAAAAAAATGAAAATCACTTTTGCATGCATCCTTCTGCTCACTTGCGTCAGCTCCTTT
>JANXRR010000274.1 GCA_025356795.1 Bacteroidia bacterium | reverse complement strand
GAAACCGCTTGAGAAGCACTTACAGGATGTGAAAACTATTTTTCTTTCAGCGGATGGCATTTTCCATCAATTAAATCTTTCTACTCTTTATAATCCGGAAAGTAAAAAATATGTTCAGGAAGAAAAGTACATAAGAATACTTCCTTCAACTGCTCTTCTTGCCGATCGCGATACTGATGACTTCCAATTTAAACAAGCAATCTTATTCGCACATCCTAGCTACGGTAATACCAGTGCCTCCACCACAGAGCTGACACGCTCGTTGGATTTTGACAACGTTAGTGATTTACCCGGAACAGAGATTGAATTAAATGGAATAGAAACCCTGCTTGCAAGTGGCTCCATAAAATATACTCGCTTTGAAGGCACTAAGGCCACAGAGGAAAATCTAAAATCTATTCGTTCCCCCGAAGTGCTGCACATAGCAACTCATGGATTCTTTTTACCTCAGATGCAAATCGAAAAAGATAAATTCCAAAACCCTCTTCTTCGGTCAGGCTTATTGTTAGCAGATTGCCAAACTAAACCTCATCTATCTGATTTAAAAAGAGAAGATGGAATTCTTAGTGCGTTTGAAACTTCCACCCTTCCCTTATATGGCACCAAACTGGTAGTATTGTCAGCTTGTGAAACTGGATTAGGTGAAGTAAAAAATGGTGAAGGTGTATATGGCTTGCAGCGGTCTTTCTTTATGGCAGGAGCTGAGAGTTTACTTATGAGCCTATGGAAAGTGGATGATGATGCCACTCAACAATTTATGATCTCTTTCTATAGCGAACTGATAAAGAAAAATAACATAGACAAAGCCTTCCGGTTTGCTCAACAGTCTGTAAAAGAAAAATACCCCGAACCATTTTATTGGGGGGCATTTATCTTAAGCGGAAAATAGCGATACCAACTACAAAGTAGCCATGTCAATTACAAAACGATACTTCACATCGTTCTTCAACATACGATCATACGCTGTGTTGATGTCTTTTATGTTGATGAGTTCAATATCACTAACAATGTTATGTGCTGCACAATAATCTAGCATCTCTTGAGTTTCTTTGATACCGCCAATCAACGATCCACCAATTTGTCGTCTGCCCATAATCAAGCCAAAATTATGGATGGGTGCTGGGGTTGGAGGAACACCCACCACTACAATTGTTCCATCTCTTTTCAACATGCTTAAGTACAAGTTCATGTCATGGGGAGCAGAGACTGTATCAATAATAAAATCAAATTTATTTTTCAGCGTATTGAGAACAGCTTCATCTGTAGTTAACGCAAAGTGATGAGTGCCCAATCGCTTGGCATCTGCTTCTTTACCTTTTGAAGTGCTTAGCACAGTAACTTCTGAACCAAGGGAAACGGCAAATTTTACTGCCATGTGGCCTAAGCCGCCTAAGCCTAGCACTCCAACTTTATGACCTTTGCCTATCTTCCAATGCATGATGGGCGAATAAGTAGTGATACCCGCACACAATAAAGGAGCAACTGCAGCCAGTGAAAGCTTATCGGAGATATGCAGCGTGTAGCTTTGGTCAACAACAATTTTTGAAGAGTAACCTCCGTAGGTTGGCGTCCCATCTTTCTCACGGCCGTTATAAGTGCCAACCATGCCACCTTCACAATATTGCTCAAGCCCTTCTTTGCAACTTTGGCACTCACGACACGAATCTACAAAGCAACCTACTCCTGCCAAGTCGCCTACTTTAAATTTTGTTACACCACTACCTACTTTACTTATCTTGCCTACAATTTCATGGCCAGGTACCATCGGAAAGATAGATCCTCCCCACTCATTGCGGGCTTGGTGAATATCTGAATGGCAAACACCACAGAAATGTATATCGATTAAAACATCATGGGCACCTACTTCCCTCCTATCAAAGGAAAAGGGAGCGATGGGTGAAGTGGCTTCTTGAGCTGCGTATGCTTTTACTGGTATCATTGGATTTATGTTTTAGCCAAAGGTAACAGGTATAAACTGAAAGTTGTTTACAAAATCATCTGAATAAATCAAGTATTCATACCTCGTAACTCAAGTTCAGGTGTGCTTACATCGTGTTGCCTCTTAACAGTTGCCTTTGATTTCTCTCTGCCGTTGTTAGAGTTCTTTTCCAACAACAATTTTTTGAACTCTTGTTTGGTGATTGACAGAAAAACTTTGAGCCACACGTCACTTCACCATTGCGTAAACATTTTGTTATGCACAGTTGCATATTCACAAATCTTTTATTTTAGACAATGCCAATTCCATTTCAACGTCTTCTTTACGAATCCAATCCTCAACTGTCGGTGTAATTTGATAATCAGGTATTGTTCCTCGTCCAACGTTTTTATTTGGGTCAACTGCATTGGTATATTTTTGCAATGGAATTGTAACCCTTAGTCCGGCTTTTATTTTTGTTGTCGGCATGATACCGCTTGTATTTCCCTGAAATCCACCACCACTCTCCTGTCCAACTACTTTTACCTTTTTGTTGTCGGAGAGTATTGCTATCACATCACTGCATGAAGACATACATAAACCATTTGTAAGAAGGAAGGTTTTGCCTGCGAAATTGTTCTTCGCTGGTTTTTGTGGTTCATAGTAGTCAAATTCACTTGTAAGCCACATCTTCCTCCAACGATAGGAATTGTCCTTGTGCAAAGGTTTTTTATAAAATAACCTATTCAATCCTTTAATCTCTTTTGATATTGCCTCTGTCACTTCAATCCTGTCCCAATACCTAAATTGTTTATCGAAAAAATAAGATGCGAAGAATGCAGCATTTCCATCTGTCCCTCCACCATTATTTCGCAGATCGATGATCAAATTCTCTACCTTGTTATCTTTCAGGGTCTTGAATGTCGCTGTAATAAATTTCTTAAAATTCTGACCGTGTAGGTTTATCTCTGTCTTAGAAAAAGTATGGATAGCAAGGATAGCCGTATTATTTTTAATTTGAAATTCTAAAGGTTTTTTATAATCTGATTCCAAAGACTTCATTGTCGGAAAAACATTTTTTGAAACGCCATTAATGTTAAAGGTTTTATCTGTTCCTGATGACGTAACATCAATAGCGAAGTTCTCTGTCGCCTCTATCATAGTTTGATACCAAAAAGCAAATCGATGATCTAGTAAAAGGATTTTCCCAGTTTCGTTTACACCATCCATTGGGATAGTCTTTAGCAATGAGCTTATAATAGTTGATATCGGCCTTTTGTTGATTGCAACAATTTCTCCCTTTAAAGGAATTGTGGGATTCTGAGAATAGCATTTTGTAATAAAAACTCTTCTCTCTGAAGTAATAAATACTTCTAAAGGAATTAATGTCGTTGTGTTGTCTAAATAATTACTGTATTCTTTCGAGAGTGATACTCCTGTATGCAAGCAACCAATTTGGGCATACAGCGGTTTCAGTTTTCGATAAAATCCTAGCTCAGTTAATGAATCATTAATTGTTTGTGTGGTTGAATCAATTAAAAAGTCAAATCTTTTCTTAGTTGTGTATCTATAAAAACCTGGATGTTTT
>JANXRR010000241.1 GCA_025356795.1 Bacteroidia bacterium | reverse complement strand
CAAAAACCACTGTCGGTAATTAGCGCATTGAATGATTATTACAAAAGCTATAACTCCAATATTCATAGGGGCATTCATACTCTTGCCGAAAAAGCCACACAGGCATTTGAAGAAACACGCGATAGCGTTAAAGAATTTATCAATGCAGTTTATCGCGAAGAGGTAATTTTCACTTCAGGGGTAACAGCCAGTATCAATTTGGTTGCCTCCTCTTATGGCAGAGCTTTTCTCCATGAAGGAGATGAGATTATTATTTCGGGACTAGAGCACCATTCAAATATTGTTCCATGGCAATTGATTGCCATCGAAAAGAAGGCAATCATAAAGGTTATTCCTGTTTTCGAGAATGGTGAGTTAGACCTTGATTCATTTAAAAAATTACTATCCTCTAAAACAAAAATTGTTGCCGTTAATCACGCATCAAATAGTTTAGGAACTATTAACCCAATAAAGCAAATTATAGATTTAGCGCATGCCACGGGAGCGGTTGTGCTAATTGATGGTGCGCAGGCTGGTGCGCATATTGAAATTGATGTTCAACAATTGGGTTGCGATTTCTATTGCCTTGCAGCCCATAAAATGTATGGCCCAACGGGGGTGGGTATTCTTTATGGCAAAAGGGAAATATTAGAGGCAATGCCGCCCTATATGGGAGGTGGCGAAATGATTAAAAATGTTTCGTTCGAAAAAACAACCTTCAATAATCTTCCTTATAAATTTGAGGCTGGAACTCCCAACATAGCGGATGTAATTGCTTTTAAGGAATCTATTCACTTCATAAATAAAATAAGCAAGGAAACGATTTCCCTTCATGAGAATGACCTTCTTCACTATGCAAGCCAACGTTTGGCTTCACTTAGTTTTGTAAAGCTAATAGGAACAGCAAAAGAAAAAGTAAGCGTTCAATCATTTGTTGTAGATGGCATTCATCCTTTTGATATTGGGCAACTGTTAGATGCACGAGGAATAGCAGTGCGAACAGGGCATCATTGCACACAGCCTTTAATGGATGGTTTTGGCATTGATGGAACAGTGAGAGTTTCTTTTGCTATTTACAATACAAAAGAAGAAGTTGATTTACTTATTGAAGGCGTTGAAAGAACCATAAAATTCTTAAGGTAACAAATGACCACCAACGAAATACAAGACGAAATCATTACCGAATTTTCTCTGCTGGATGGAGATATGGAGATGACGGTTTTGTATTTAATGGAGCTTGGGCAAAAGTTGCCTGCCATGAAAGACTCAGAAAAATCGGAAGAAAATAGTGTGCAAGGTTGTCAATCTAAAGTTTGGTTAACAGCTACACGAAAGAACGATAAAGTATTTTTTGATGCAGATAGTAACACAGCCATTACTAAAGGCCTAGCCAGCTTACTAGTCAGAGTTTTTTCAGGGCAATCTGCGAGTGATATCTTATCAACAGATTTATATTTTGTTCAAAAAATAAAAATGGAACGATTTATTGGAACGCAGCGTTCTAACGGCTTTGCAGCGATGGTAAAACAAATAAAATTATATGCTATCGCGTTTCAAACTCAGTTAGAATCAATTACCAAAGCAACTGCATGATTGATACATCAGGAAAAAGCTTATCGGTAGGCCAATCAGGAACACTTTCTTTAGACTTGAAAGAGAAAGTTGTGCAGGCAATAAAAACAGTTTACGATCCTGAAATTCCAGTTGATGTTTATGAGTTGGGACTCATTTATGAAATTAATGTGTTTCCTATTAATAACATTTTTGTACTCATGACCTTGACATCACCTTCTTGCCCTTCGGCAGAAGTAATACCAAGTGAAGTAGAGCAAAAGATAAAGGCTATTGAAGGTGTAAACGATGTTAAGATTGAACTTACATTTGACCCTCCCTACTCACAAGATATGATGAGCGAGGCCGCCAAACTTGAACTAGGATTTATGTAATTTTGTTAATCATTAAATTTAAAAATATGTACCCAGAACAATTAGTTGCTCCGATGCGCCAAGATTTAACTAGTGCGGGGTTTAAAGAACTGAAGTCTTCAGTTGACGTTGATACAGAGTTGAAAGATCAAAAAGGCACAACCCTTTTGGTTATCAATTCGGTGTGTGGCTGTGCGGCAGGGGCTGCAAGACCGGGTATAAAATGGGCTCTTCAAAATTCTGATAAAAAGCCAGCACATTTAACTACTGTATTTGCAGGGGTTGATAAAGAAGCAGTAGCAAAAGCAAGAGAGT
>JANXRR010000223.1 GCA_025356795.1 Bacteroidia bacterium | reverse complement strand
CGCTATCGTTCACAGGTAGAAGACACATTCTCGGGAAAAATAGTAGCCGCCTTACGCAATGAATTTGGCGGGCATGCGGTAGAAAAAAAATAGCTTCCCCAAAAGGGCTAATTATTTCTTCTAAAATACGCCCGTACAAGTCCTTGTAAGAATAATGGACTATTAACTTTTTTCATTTGAGCAACGTTTATTATTTTGTTGCTTTAGTTGAAATTTTCCAAATCAAATTTATGCTGTTATGAGAGTAAGAATTATTCTAGGCTTGATTATTACACTGTTGGTTTCCTCATGCGCCCAACAAACCTCTTGCCCCACGTATGAAAGCGATTATGTGTATGTTCCTCGCAAGGCAGCAAAAGCCAACAAATCTAAGAAGACAAAAAAGAAAGTTTCAAGAGCTGAGCAGAATTAAAATTAAAACTCTGCATTGCCTGGATAACGAGGGAATGGAATTACATCTCGAATGTTTGTCATTCCTGTTACAAACAAAATAAGACGCTCGAAACCCAAGCCAAAACCGCTGTGAGGGGCAGAACCAAATTTACGTAACTCAATATACCACCACAAATCCTTTTCAGGAAGGTTCAATTCTTTAATCCTCGCTATCAAATTATCATATCGCTCTTCACGTTGCGAGCCTCCAATAATTTCACCAATGCCAGGAAACAAGACATCCATCGCAGCCACCGTCTTGCCATCTTCATTTTGACGCATGTAGAACGATTTTATTTCTTTAGGATAATTGTAGAGAATGACTGGTTTTTTAAAATGTTTCTCTACCAAAAAGCGCTCATGCTCCGACTGCAAATCGTCTCCCCATTGGTCTATCAAATAGTGAAATTTCTTCTTTTTGTTTGGAGTCGAATTCCTTAATATGTCGATTGCTTCGGTATAGCTTAATTTTTGAAATTCATTTTCAGTTACAAATTTAAGTCGTTCCAATAAGCCCAGCTCGTTTCGCTTGTCTTGTGGTTTGGCAGCGTCTTCCTCTTGCGCACGCTTGTGCAGAAACTCTAGATCTTGCTGGCAGTTTTCAAGCGCATATTTAACTAAGAACTGCAACAAGTCAGTAGCCAATTTCATGTTATCGTGTATATCATAAAAAGCCATCTCGGGTTCTATCATCCAAAACTCGGCCAGGTGGCGTGTAGTGTTTGAATTTTCAGCTCTGAAAGTAGGGCCAAAGGTATAGATTTCACTGAGTGCCAAGGCGTAGGTTTCACCTTCCAATTGTCCTGATACGGTAAGGTTAGTTTCTCTGCCAAAGAAATCTTCTTTAAAATTTACGTTTCCGTGTTCATCCAGCGGGGGATTTTTAGCGTGTAGGTTCGTTACCCGAAACATTTCGCCTGCGCCTTCCGCATCAGATCCTGTAATTACAGGGGTATGCACGTAGACAAACCCGCGATCGTTAAAGAATTTATGCACAGCAAAAGCCATGGCATGGCGCACTCGCATTACCGCGCCAAATGTACTCGTGCGCGATCGCAAATGGGCAATCTCGCGCAAGAATTCCAGCGAATGTTTTTTGGGTTGTAAGGGATATTTCTCAGGGTCGCAATCGCCCAAAATTTCTACTTGTTCAACTTTTAGTTCCACCGTTTGCCCTTTGGCAGGAGAAGGAATTAATTCTCCAGTTATGGAAACACAAGATCCAGTAGTAATTCTCTTTAGGGTAGCCTCATCAAGTGAATTTAATTCTATCACCGCTTGAATATTCTCCAGGCATGAGCCGTCATTGATAGAAATGAATTGGCCGTTGCGAAACGTGCGCACCCATCCTTGAACAACCACCAGTTGTGAAGCGGCAGCAGTGTAAAGTAGTTCTTTGATTTTAGTTCTTTTCATGTGTTAATGATTTTTCCCCACTTGAAATATCCAACCCTTATCATTTTTGTTGATGAAAAGTGCATGGCATTTCATAAAAAATAAAGTAGGGTCGCAAAAAACGTTATTTTGATTGAAAGTTCATAGGAACTTTAAAGCCGAATGGTTCAAAGTTCTAAATGGTAGGGTTTTAGCGTAAAAGAGTTTTGTTATACTATACGAGTTTCAATTATCAACTTGAATGAACCATCAGATTTTCGCAACACAGAATCATCAAATTGCCAAAACATCAAATTATCGAATAACTTTGTAAGCAACATACATCATGCAAAAACTTGGTTTAAGTCAGAATCTACAGCAAAAGCTCTCGCCACAGCAAATTCAGTTTATCAAGTTACTGCAAGTGCCCACAGCCGAGTTGTTAAGTCGCATCGAAGAAGAATTGGAAATCAATCCCGCTTTAGAAGAAGGAGCTGAGGAAGAGGCAGCCGAAAAGGAAACTGCCGAAACAGAAACGGAGCAGATGGATGAGGCACCTCAGGAAGAAGTTGATTTGAAGGACTATCTTAGCGAAGATGATTACAGCAGTTACAAAACCAACAACGATAATAGCGGTAATGAGGAGGATCGTGAATTGCCCATTGCGGTAGGCACGTCTCTTCATGAAAGCCTTATGACCCAGCTGGGATTTCTTGGATTGAGCGATCATAAATATGCCATTGGTAAACAGCTTGTGGGAAGCATAGAAAGTGATGGCTACATAAGAAGAGAATTGGAATCAATTATCAACGACTTAGCCTTTTCGCAAGGAATTGAATCTAATCTTGCTGAAGCAGAAGAAATCCTGAAGAGAATTCAAAGTTTCGATCCGTCTGGAATTGCTGCCCGAAATTTGAGAGAATGCCTACTGCTTCAGCTAGAGCGGATGGACGATGGACACGATGTAGATGTGATTGTAGGTAGGCGAATTATTAGCGAATGCTATGACGAGTTTACCAAGAAGCATTATTCCAAGATTATGAAAAAGCTTGACTTGGATGATGAAGAATACATTAAAGATGCGATCGACTTAATTATAAAGCTAAATCCAAAACCCGGTGGAGAAGGTACGGCTGATATGATTAAAAATCAGTATATCATTCCTGATTTTATGCTAGCAAACAGCAACGGCAAACTGGAGCTCTCACTTAATTCCAGCAATGCGCCAGAACTTCGAATTAGCAGAAGTTATACCGATATGTTTAAAGCGTATGACAAAAGTGATAAGAAAGATAAAAAACTAAAAGAGGCGGTGGTCTTTGTAAAGCAAAAGCTGGATTCTGCCAAATGGTTTATCGATGCCATTAAACAAAGACAAAATACGCTCATGCGCACCATGCGCGCGATTGTGGATTTTCAGTATGATTATTTTTTGGAAGGCGATGAGACTAAACTCAAGCCCATGATTTTAAAAGATATAGCTCAGGTAATAAACATGGATATCTCAACTGTAAGCCGTGTTGCCAGCAGCAAAGCGGTGCAAACTGACTTTGGTATTTTCCCATTAAAATATTTCTTCTCAGAAGGTATTGCCACAGATTCGGGGGAGGAGGTAAGCAGCCGCGAGGTAAAGCAAATCATAAAAGAACTTATTGAGGCAGAAGATAAAGCCAAGCCACTTTCGGATGATAAATTGGAAGATTTACTCAATGAAAAGGGATATAATATTGCCCGAAGAACAGTAGCTAAATACCGCGAGCAACTTAATATTCCCGTGGCACGGTTAAGGAAGAAAATGTAAATTCATCCTTGGCCTATTCACTCCTACAGTATATCATGAAAAAAATATCGCAATTTATCTCGCTTGTATTTCATCCCTTGCTGCTTACAACTTACCTGGTTCTTATGCTAGGGTTATTGTTTCCACCCATGTTAATGTTGCCACATGACAAATTGTGGGTTTTTGCAGTTGTTATCTTCGGTATTACTTTTTTCCTTCCCGCTCTCAATTTGCTGATCTTTCGCCAGTTTAACATCATCTCCTCACTAGCTATGAGTAATCGAAAAGATAGAACCACACCCTTTATTTTTATTGCTATTCTTTATGTTATGGTGGCAGCTTTATTTGTTTATAGAATTCACCTATCTATCAATTTCACTAAAATCATGATTATTACTTCTGCCTTGGTAGTAGTTACTTGCCTTGTTACTTTTTTTTATAAAGTAAGCGTGCACAGCCTCGCCATTTGGGGAGCTGTAGGAATTATCTTGCCCATAAATAAAACTGCCGGTGAGAATTTGATACTTGCAACAGTGGCACTTATTGTAATTGCCGGGTTGGTAATGGCGGCTCGCCTTCAGTTAAATGCACACACACCAAGAGAAATTCTGGTGGGGGCACTCACAGGATTCGCCATTGGCTTTGGCGGAATGATTCTATTGTTTTAGAAGCCGTTGATCGAAATGCCAAAAGTATACGTGTTCATGTCGGTTTTAGCCGGCCCTTTATTAGCATAAAACATAGGCGAAAGGTTATAAAATGTAAAGAAATTAAAGCCCCCAATTCCGAAACGCCCGTAGATGCCATAGCGCAACGTGTTTAATCCATGATTCTGCTCATCAAACACTTTTTTGGTTTCATCCCCTTCGGTGTATTTTACTTTCGTGAATGATTGGTAGAGCACTCCTATTCTTCCACCCACCTCAAAGCTGATACTGCTCGCAATATCTTCTGGCTTTGTATCATATCGAAACCCAACAGGCAGTTCCAGGTAGTTGGTCACTAACATGCTTTTTA
>JANXRR010000181.1 GCA_025356795.1 Bacteroidia bacterium | reverse complement strand
TGTATTCTTATCAAATGAAAAATGAGTTTTTAAAGCCATCGGGCTTACCAAAAAAAGTAGGGCCACCCATCGAAATGACCAGCCCCTCTTTTTTCGTATAAGCATCAACCTTATTGCTGACAAGTTGCTCTCCAGCAGAGTTTGCTTCTTCTTCAGGCTGACGCGATAAGTCTAACGATTTATTCTAACAAAGTCACCAACTATTTTTCAGTACATTGCCTTTTTATTCTAACTCCCAGACTGTTCAATTCACTGCCACTAGCGATACTGGACTTTCGAATAAGTCTTTTGCTTTAAATGCAACTTCGAAATCAGGCCTGTTCAATTCGCTCCATTCACCTTCTGCAGAAATGATTACCACTTTTCCATGTTCAGCAATGAAGGAGTTGAGCTGTTCTTCGTTTTCTAACTTCTTAATCGATTTGCCGAGTTGAAAAACATACGCTGAGTTAATGCGCTTGTAATAGGCAATAGGGCGATTGTACCCTTCAATTAATTTGACACTTCTTACCACAGGATTTTGTGCATCTACCTGGGGTAATACGAAAGATGAGATAAGAATGAGTAGCACACTAAAAGTTATCGCATACGTGTTAAATGCTTTCTCTACTTGTTGCTTACGTAAATAATGTAGCGCAATAAAGGCTCCCAATGGTACTACCATAAAAAACAATCCTTTCAAATACAGATCTTTTAATTCCGGATCTATCTGTAAGGCAATTACCGCTGCTATGGGCATAGCAACGGCAATCACGCAAAATATAATTCCATTGATCCAGAGTTTTTTTGTTTGGGCAAACGCTACTTGCTCACATTTGTAAATGAACATCGCCAATAAAATGGCAGCAAATGGCACACACGGTTCTACATAACTTGGTAAAACTGTTTTGGAGAAAAAGAAAAAACCAATTACACCTATGCATGCACTTAAAGCAAATAAAATGAAAGGTTCTTCTTTCCTCGTCTTCCATACACTCACCAAAGCCTGTGGAAGAAAAATTGAAACAGGTAGTAATGCGGCAAAAACAATCACCACGCCATCGAATAAAAACCCCCCGTGCCCTTCAAAGGTGGAGGTATAGCGTTCTAAATTATGCGTAATGAAAAAATATTCCGGCCATTTCCAATCAGTCACATAACCAACGCCAATATACCAAGGTAGTGCTATGAACAATGCTACTAGTGCGCCTGTGAAAATGCTGAGTGATGCTATTGTATTCCAGGTAAAATCTTTTCTCGCTAAAAGAAAGATAACAATGATGAGACTGGGCAAAGCAAAAGCAATTGGCCCTTTGGCCACAAATGCAAAACCAATGCTGGCATAAAAGAAATGCAAAAAGTTATTCTTCTTTTCAGTATACCCTACATAGAAAGACAAAAGACCAAATGTTAAAAAGAAAAGCAAGAATGGATCGGGCACCGCCATTCTAAATTGTATCGTTA
The DNA here is from genome assembly GCA_025356795.1 of Bacteroidia bacterium. GTDB lineage: Bacteria > Bacteroidota > Bacteroidia > Cytophagales > Cyclobacteriaceae > ELB16-189. Next base: position 5,207 of record JANXRR010000181.1, on the reverse strand, counting down.
ATTGAATAGAAGTGATAAGAAGAAGAGAGCAATACCAAGCAATTTTTTCGTTGAGTATACGCTTCACAAATAAATAAATGGAAAGCACCAGCAAAACACCAAAAATAACGGAGAAGAAACGAGCCGCAAAGGGATTTACCCCAAATACTTTATAGGCCGCCACCATAAACAGATATTGAAGTGCTGGCTTATCATGATATTCAGAATTGAATGTAGGAACAAAAGGATCGCCTCTGCGCATCATTTCCACTGCGCTACCAGCATTCTTGGCCTCATCTAAGGTATAAATGGAAGTACCCCAATAGTTCCAGCCGTAAACAATGAGAGCAAGCGCAACTACTATTAATCTTTTGTTCATGAAGTGCCTTCGTTAATTCCTTAAAATTAACAATTGACAGTGGATAATTGACAACTCAGTTTAGCTGAAGTAAGTCGAGTTTTATCGCAAATTCGGGATGTTCCAATATCATCTTAAACCAGCAACTGAAAATCGCAGGCTTTTTTTTGATAGAACTTCTCAACGAAGAAAGGCTTTCATATCTCCAATCCATTGCCTCGTCAGGGTTGAGCAAGGGCGCACCATCAAAATGACCGATAAATACATGATCACACTCATGTTCCATTAATTCATTATCAAGCTTCGCTTTGTATATAAATTTAAAAGCAAATTGGGGTTGAAGATGAATGCCCATTTCTTGCCCCAGCTTTCTTTTTGTAGCCAACATCAGATTTTCTGATGGCAGCGGATGACTGCAACACGTGTTGGTCCATAGACCGCCACTATGATATTTTTTAAGCGCTCTTTTTTGTAGCAATAATTCTCCTTTTGAATTAAAAAGAATTATTGAAAAAGCTCTGTGGAGAAGTCCTCGTTGGTGAGCTTCCAATTTTTCCATAGTGCCGAGTTCGGCATCGTGTTCATCTACTAGAATAACGTGTTCCATTTCAGATTAATTTAAGCTGGTGCTTCACGTAAGAGAAAGCAAGAATGGAAAGTTTGTGTCTGTTGCGTATACGTATCCTATTATTCATTACTCGATCAGGTGGGGTATTCTTTATTTTTTTGAAAAGAGCATAGTAATAAACATAGGCCACATACATACCTAATCGCACACCCTTAGGAAGCTGTTTAATTCCTTCATAGCCAGCTTTAAAATCTGTATCGATGTTCTCTTCGATTTCCCTTTTGCTGTCCTCATTGAATCTGCTCAAGTCAATCCCGGGGAAGTAACTTCTTCCCATGTCTTGAAAATCGGCTTTTAAATCGCGCAAGAAATTAATTTTTTGAAACGCAGCACCCAAGTGCATGGCGTTTGGCTTTAGCCGCTGGTACATGGCGTCATTGCGTTTGCAAAATACACGCAAGCACATGAGCCCCACCACTTGTGCCGATCCTAAAATATATTCTTCAAAAGCATGTTGATCATACTGTGTTTGCGTCAAATCCATTTCCATACTCTTCAGAAATTGATCGTAGAGAGCAGGCTCAATATTATAATTGTTGACAGCATATTGAAAACTATTGAGGATTGGGTTAAGGCTTATCTTTTCAGCAACGGCAAGGTGCGTATCTTTCTTAAAACGGTCTAGTAATGTTTGCTTGTCGTAATGGTGGAAGGTATCAACAATTTCATCGGCAAACCGAACAAATCCATAAATGGAATAGATTGGATCTTGTAATTCTTTATCAAGGCAACTGATACCCAACGAAAAAGAAGTACTGTAAGATCGGGTTACAACCTTACTGCAACTGACTGAGACTCTATTGAAAAGTTTCTGATAATCCATACCCCCTACTTTTTCTTTTTAATCACTTATGTTTTACAAGTTACCTGATTTGACTTTCTTAATCAATTGCTCTGCTACCACTTGCCCTGATATTAACGATGGTGGCACACCAGGGCCTGGCACTGTGAGTTGTCCTGTATAAAACAGGTTTTTTACTTTCTTGTTTAAAATAGAAGGTTTAAGATAAGCTGTTTGCATAATGGTATTCGCCAATCCGTAGGCATTTCCTTTATAGGCATTGTAATCAGAGATAAAATCCAGATGGGCATAGCTCCTTTTAAAATCAATGCTTTCGCGGATTGTCTCTCCTGTAAGCGCCTCCAACCGATCCATGATTAGGGAAAAATATTTTTCCCGAACCGTTTCATTATCTTTTAAATCGGGTGCAACGGGAATAAGTATAAACAGATTTTCATGCCCTACAGGCGCCACGCTTTTATCTGTTTTTGACGTGCAGCAAATATAAAAAAGGGGGTCAGTAGGCCATTCTTTAGTATCGTAAATTTCCGTTGCGTGAATGGCAAAATCTCGGTCGAAAAATAAATTATGATGGAGTAGGTTCTTTATTTTTTTATTGATTCCCAAATAGAAAATTAAACTTGATGGCGCCATCACTCTGCTATTCCAATACTTTTCGGAGTATTGACGATATTCTTTAGCCAATAGATGTTGCTCCACATGATGATAATCGGCACCGGCAATTACACCGTCAACCGCAATAGAATTGCCATTAATTTTTAAAGTATGAATGCGGTTGGAAGTTACCGCTAAGTTTTCTACGGTGGCATTAAATTCAAACTTAACGCCTAGCTGTTTGGCAAGGGTTTCCATGGCTTCAGCAATTTTATTCATGCCACCTTCCGGGTACCACGTGCCAAGCGCCATGTCTGCATAATTCATTAAGCTGTAAAGGGCAGGAGTGCGTTGTGCGGGTGCTCCTAGAAACAACACGGGAAATTCTAAAAGCTGAACCAATTGCGGATTCTTAAAATATCCACGCACATGATTAGAGATAGAAGTAAAGACATCTAACTTGAAAAGGCCGGCAAATAATTCTGCATTCAAGAGTTCGCTAATAGAAATCCCAGGTTTATATACCAGCTTATTAATGCCTACTTCATATTTGTATTTCCCTTCATCCAAAAATTTCTTCAAGTAAACACTGCTGCCTTTTTCTCTATCTTCAAATAGTTGATAAAGTCCTTCCAAACTGGCAGGAATATCCATCACATCTTCCTTGGAATAAAAAACACGATATGAAGGATCGAGCCTTGAAAGATTGTAGAAGTCGCTTGTGGTTTTGCCAAACCTATTAAAATACTTTTCAAATACATCGGGCATCCAATACCAACTTGGCCCCATATCGAAGGTATAGCCGTGGCTTTCAAACTTGCGCGCGCGGCCACCACTGCTGCTGTTTTTTTCATAAACAGTAACTTCAATTCCAGCTTCGGCCATACAAGTGGCTGCGGCTAATCCGGCTAATCCAGCACCTATTACGGCAATTTTTTTCATCTATTGTGCCTTTAAAAAATGAACTTTCATGGCAATAACCAGTAAGGTTCTAAGATGTTCAATAGTCGTAATTTTATCTGTAACCTATCAGCTTTTTTTGGATTTCTTTTCGTGCATGGAAAATTCTATTCTTTACTGTTCCGATTGGGATTTGAAGATGGTCAGCAATTTCATTGTATTTATAACCAGTGGTGTGCATTTTAAAAGGTATCAATAGTTCGTCTTTTATGTCTATCACATTTTTCCAAACTTCTTTAAACTCGAAACTTCCTTCTGGTTGATTGAAGGTATGGGTGTCTTCTACATTCAAGAAATAAAGGTCTTTAGTAGTATCGTTCGATGTTTTAGCACGCTGGTTTTTTCGGTAGTTGTTAATGTAGGTATTGCGCATAATGGTGAAAAGCCAACCTTTCAAATTGGTGTCATCTTTAAACTTATCCCTATAGGTTAATGCTTTGAGCATGGTATCTTGAACTAGGTCCTGCGAATCTTCCTTGTCGTTGGTGAACCTCCTGGAGAACGTTCTTAATGTTGAACGAAGACTGGCAACTTGGGTGGTGAAGTCGATGGTTTCCATTTTGTTTAGTGTTTATGTATAAATGTTAAACAAAATTAAACCCAAAACTTTGGAAAGCAAGCGTTTTTAAATCTTAATTATATTTTAGGCAGATTGAGCTTCCAAGAGGTGTTTTAATTCTTTCGCATCCCTGAAAAGGAAGAGGTTGTCGATTTTTTTTAGCTTCACTTTTGCTAAAGCAGATCCGGTTAATAAGATTTTAGTAGAAGAAAAGTCTGTACAAAGTGCTGAAACAAAATCGGGTAATTCAGAAGGTGGAGGTGAAGAAGTTATTGTTGTTACGATAAAGTGTGGCTTATGGACCTTCCCAATCAATTTAAGGTCGTGATAGGGTACAGTCTGCCCCAGATAATATGTTCTTACCCCCAATTTTCGAGTAATGTAGTGGTAAAATAAGAGGCCAATTTCATGCAATTCGTTTTCGGGTAAAAACAACATAGCTTTCTTTTTATTTTTGGGCGGGATGGGCAATTTATCAATGGCCACCATCATTTTTTGGCGAATCAAGTGTGTGATAAAATGCTCTTGAGCGGGACTTACGTTTCCAGCATGCCAAAGAATTCCAACTTTTTTAAGAAACGGGTAAATTACGTCCAGCACCGCTTTTTCAAAGCCTATTTTTTCCGCAATATTTTGAAGTATTCCGTTGAAAGATTCCTCTTCCATATCAATCATGGCTGTAATTAATTGATCGATATAGATTTCATTGTCGTGTTTTTGTTCACTTAATTCAAGCACCCTCTTTGTCAATTCACCTGCTGAAAGCAATACTAGTTTAGATATTTTCAGTCCGTTGCTGTTAAGTAACGATAGGTTGATAATCTTTTTTAAATCATCGTCAGAATAGAATCGGATATTTGTAGCCGTTCGCTTTGGAGTTATGATGGCATATCGTTTTTCCCAGATGCGCAGGGTGTGGGCTTTTATTCCCGAAAGAAGTTCTAGTTCTTTTATTGAGTATTGACCCATTTAGAGTTCGGTGGTTGTTGAATGTTTAGCATAGTTACGAGCTTCGGTTTCTAATTTTTAATAAACTCGTGGCCCTAGTTGGTCTTATAGTTTAAAGAATGCAAATAAATCCAAAAGTAAAACAACATACAATGGCAGAAGGTTTAGCATGGTTTGCAACTATGGGTTGGCACGTGTTTCCTTTTCAGTGGCAGGCTTGGCAAAAGTATCTCAATGCCTTCAGCGGAATGGTGAATGCACCCACAGGAAGTGGCAAAACATATTCGCTCTTGGTGCCTATTCTGCAAGAGTTTATCAATCAACATCCAACCTATAAAACAAAAAAGAACAATGGACTTCAAGCTATTTGGATTACCCC
>JANXRR010000093.1 GCA_025356795.1 Bacteroidia bacterium | reverse complement strand
GCAACAAGAAGAAGAGCAAGAACTGTTGGCCATTGCCATGAGCCATTTATCGGATGAAAAACGTGAGGTGTTGCTGCTCAGCAAATATCAGGAAAAGAAGTACAGCGAGATTGGGTTGCTGCTTGGTTGCTCAGAAGGCGCAGTGAAAGTGAAAGTGTTTCGTGCGCTGCAAGAGTTGAAAGCGATCTATCTACAACTAGAAAAAAGTTATTAAGCTACTACTATGGAAAAGAGCAAGGTGAATGAGTTGGTGACAAAGTATAATGAGGGATTAGTTGATGGCAACGAAATTCAATTGATCGAAAAATTAATTCAGCAAGGTGAACTTGACATCGCTCAGCTTGAAACGCTCAATCAATTAGATGAAACTATCAATCGTATAAAAGAGCCTGTGCCCTCATTAAGTTTGGATGATCGATTTTATAATGTGTTGGCTGAAAAGAAACGCAAAACAAAAACAATATTGTTTCAATGGCCAGCTTGGGAAGTTCTTTTTCCGCGGCTTGCGTTGGCGTGCTCATTCTTAGTGGCTGGCTTTTTAGGAGGTTACTGGTTTCATCAACCTACTTTAAACTCAGAAATAGGTCAGCTAACGGATAAAGTAGAGGGTTTGAAGGAAATGATGATGATCTCATTACTTGAAAAAGAATCGGCCACAGAACGACTCAAGGCGGTAAGCTTAACACAAGAGATCAGCGACCCCAGTCAGCAAGTAACAAGGGCGTTGTTGAAAACTCTCAATGCCGATGTCAATGTAAATGTGCGTTTGGCAGCACTCGATGCGCTGCAAGGTTATTCAAACTTACCGCATGTGCGCGAGGGATTGGTGCGCTCCATCGCGCTGCAAAATTCTCCGCTTGTACAAATGGCGTTGGCCGAATTGATGGTGGCCATTCAAGAAAAATCGTCAGTATCAGAATTAAAGAAAGCCTTGCAGCAACAGGCCATGCCAAAGGAAGTGAAAGAGAAGATTCAAAAAAGTATTGATGTGTTGATATAGTTGGTCTTACGGTGTCAAACGTGCTTGCGAGGGCGTCTCGACCGAGGCTATCCCTCAACGGAGATTCTAATTAGGGATCGCTTCGTTCGTGGCTATGACGATGTATTATTTAATAACTAAAAAAACAAGAAAATGAAAACTACTATAATCTATAATGCATGGAGAAATCTTCTCGCTGCGATGATCATAGCACTGATGCCTATGTTAAAAACAAATGCACAGAGCTTTACCGATAAAATTGTGAAAGAGCTATCTTTTGAAAAACAATCTTCAAGCAATGCTCTCATTGTTGCCAACATCAACGGCTCAATAAAAGTGGAAGGGTATAACGGCACTAAAATTCTGATCGAAGCCGAACGTATCATTCGCGCTAAAACCCCCGCCCTATTAGAACAAGGCAAAACAGAACTGCAACTGTTACATCTTGATAGAATTGATTCGCTGATTGTCTACACTTCCAATGGCTGCAGCAAATTCAATTACCGTAAAAAGAACGGCAAACGTGAGTGGTCATATACCTGGGATTGTGATTCCCGTAATTGTGATCCACCGTACGACTACGTTTTGAATTTTTCCATCAAAGTACCTTTTGGGATCAATGTGGAAGTGTCAACCATAAATGAAGGCAATGTGACCATTGAAAATGTGAGTGGTGCCGTAAAGGCCAACAATATAAATGGCAGCATTCGCCTCACGGCATTGAAGGGTGCAAGCATAGCTCACACCATTAATGGCAACGTTGATTTAGAATACTCAAGCAACCCAGTGGAAGATTGTAGATTCTATACATTGAATGGTGACATCAATGCCTGGTTTAAAAAGGGCTTGACCGCCAACATGAGTTTTAGAAGTTTCAATGGAGAATTTTTTACCAACGTGGATAATCTCGAATCATTGCCAGCAACCATAGAAAAAGAAGAAAACAAAAACGGAATAAAGTTTAAAGTAAACAGCAATCGCTTCAAGATAAGCAAGGGCGGGGTCAATCTTGATTTTGAAACATTCAATGGTGATGTGATTTTGAAAGAGCGTTGAAAATATCCTCTAATCAGTTTAACAAATAATATGTATTGAATTATCAGATTAAAATTTAAGCAACAAACAACATGAAAAAGCATATAATAATAATGACGCTAGTAATAATGTCTTTCGTAAGTTCTATGGCACAATCTGCAAATGAAATTGCTGTGCCCTTGAGCGACCCTACCAAGCGTGGTAAATTAAAAGTTCACATCAACTATGGATCCGTTACCGTAAAAGGAAGTGCACGCAAAGATCTGCTTGTAAAATATTCGCAAGGAGATGAAGACAAAGAACATGAAGATGATGACGATAGGCATAAGAAAAGCAGTAAGGACGGCCTCAAGCGGATAAGTGGAGGTTCTTTAGAATTGGAAATATCAGAAGATGACAACAGCGTAAAGGTTGAGTCAAGCTCTTGGTCAAAGAAATTAAATTTAACCATTGAAGTGCCTTCTGGCTTTGATTTGAATGTAAGTACTTATAATGATGGCGACTTACAAATTTCCAACATTCAAGGAGCACTTGAGCTAAGCGATTACAACGGATCAATCACCGCTGAAAACATTTCAGGCTCCGTACTTGCTACCTCCTACAATGGTGAAATCAAGATTACGTTCGATAAAGTTACTGAAAGCACACCGATGTCGTTCTCAACTTATAATGGCGATATCGATCTCACCTTTCCATCTTCTTTATAGGCAACTCTAAAAATGAAAACTGAG
>JANXRR010000090.1 GCA_025356795.1 Bacteroidia bacterium | reverse complement strand
CTAAATTTCCTTTAGCTGTATATTTATAAACATCTTCTTTATTGGCAGCTATCTCTTTGCAAGGTTCTGCAACACCGGGTGAATAGGCCAAAGCCAAATCCAGTTGTGTGCTTAATTGCTTGGTGGGCACTACTTCAATTTTACCAGGTTGCCCTTGAGTATGATAATCAAGTGCATCCTGTTTTCTTATTTTAATTGACATGGATTAGAATTATTAATAATGAAAATACCAAACACCAAATTACAATTAGAATTTGATAATTGGTAATTGATAAGTGGAAGGGATTTTTTAGCCTACGATCAGTTTTTGGCCCGGTTGAAGCTTAACTGTTTTCATTTTATTAAGGCTTTTGATCCGCTCAATAGTAAGGCCTTCAAATTTGCGCGATATGTCCCATAGCGTATCGCCAGGCTGCACGGTGTAAATCTTACCATCTTTATCAATAAGGTTTCTTATTTGTAGAGAAGAGGCACTGGAAACCTTGCTTCTTGCCTCAATCCAAATAGATAAGTTTTTGTCTGGATGGATTAAATTTCCGCTAAGATTATTCCACTTTTTTATATCCTCAATTCGAACTGAATATTTTTTAGCAATTGAACCAAGTCCCTCTCCTGTTTTAACCTTATGGTTCACCACTTTTTTACCATCCGTATTTCCAAATGCATTTTTCGCTAAAGGTTCGATTTCATTTTTTCCCACTTTTGATGCCGAATCCAAAATAATGCTCCTATTCAAATCCAACTTTTGCTTGGCAAATTGAGGAACATAAATGGTCATTGTTTTTCCTTCCGGGATGGCTCCTCTATGAATTGAAGGATTAAGCTTTTGCAACTCCTCTAAGCAGGTGCCTGTTAGTTTCGCGAAAGTTTCAAAGTGCAAGTAGTGAGTAACCAAAAGCGTATCATTTGGCAGCAATTCTTCCTTATAAGGTTCAATAATATTGTGTTCTTCGGCATGATTTAAAGCATAAATGATGGCAATGTATTGAGGAACGTACGAGCGCGTTTCTTGTGGCAAGAAATTGTATATCTCCCAAAATGACCGCTTATTACCCGATCTCTTTATAGCACGGGCAACAGTACCAGGCCCAGAATTATAAGCAGCCAAAGCTAAATGCCAATCTTTAAAAATGGAATATAATTGACTCAGATACCGACATGCCGCTTGGGTAGATTTTTCAGGGTCCATTCGTTCATCTTGATACCAATCATGATTGAGGTCAAAATATTTTCCAGTGGCTGACATAAACTGCCACAAACCAACAGCCCGAGCCCCAGATACTGCCCGTGGATTTAATCCGGATTCAATAACTGCTAAATACTTTAATTCTTCTGGCAGATTATAGAGCGCAAGATGCTTTTCGAAAAGAGGAAAATACAAATGCTGCCTTCTAAGAATCATTCTGGTGTAATCGCGATCGCGAACTGTAAAATAATTTATAAATGCATGCACTCTATCGTTGTAAGGAAGGGCAATGGTGCGCTGTAGGCAACTCAATCTATCGGCTATCAATTCAGGTGCATCGTCACCAGGAATATATTCAGTAACAACCGGGCTCAGAAAATTTGGTTTAATTGAGTCAGAACTTAACGATAGCTCCAAGGCAATCTTTAAAGAATCGGCTGCTGGTTCTTGCTGAGCAAAGGCAACACTACTTAACAAAGCAGCGGATATACTAAAGACCTTTTTTAGAAAGCGGACGTTCATCATAAATTGGTTAAACGCAAAAAATCATTGCAAATTACTTAACATTTCTGCAAACTGAAAAAGTTTATATTCTTCAAAGTCGTTTGCCATCAGTTGTAGCCCAATCGGCATACCCAGTTTATCATGCCCCGATGGAACAGAAATACCTGGTACACCTGCTACATTTGCATGCACAGAATAAATATCGGCCAAATACATTTCCACAGGATTGGCACTGTGTTCACCTAATTTAAAAGCAGTAGTGGGAGCTGTTGGAGTAAGTATTACATCATAAGTAGAGAAAATCTCTTTCGTTTTATCGCGGATCAATCTCCTTACTTTTTGAGCTTTTGTGTAATATGCATCATAATAACTGGAACTCAGTACAAACGTTCCAAGCAAAATTCTCCGTTGAACTTCCTTCCCAAAAGCTTCTGCTCTTGATTTTTTATACATGCTCTGAAGATCGTGCGTCTGAGAACTTCTATAGCCATAGCGAACGCCATCAAAACGCGAAAGATTAGAGCTTGCTTCTGCCGTAGCAAGAATGTAATAGGTGGGGAGTAAATATTGCGTTAGGGGAAAGTCAATCAACTCTACTTCATGACCTGCGTTTCGTAAGGATTGAATTTTGTTTTCAAGGGTTGCTTTTACTTCTGACTGAAGCCCACTGGTTTCAATGGCTTCGCGAAAGCAGGCAACTCTAAATTTCCCGTTTGTTTTAACAGGCTTGTTTGCATAAGGCTCAATTGGCTGTTGCGAAACTGTGCTATCAAAATCATCGGGGCCAGCAATAACCTCTAACACCCTGACCATGTCGTTCAAATTTTTAGAGAAAATCCCTACACAATCAAAAGATGATGCATAGGCAATTAGTCCATAGCGCGATATTCTTGAATAGGTTGGCTTAAGGCCATATACACCACAAAAAGAGGCAGGTTGACGTACAGAACCTCCCGTATCAGATCCGAGGGACACCCTGCACATATCGGCCATTACCGCCACTGCCGAGCCACCGGAAGAGCCACCTGGTACTCTTGAATTATCAAGGTCATTTAACACAGGGCCAAAAGCAGAATTTTCATTGGACGAACCCATCGCAAATTCATCACAATTTTGTCTTCCTATTATGATGGCATCTTCATCTAATAATCGTTGAACAGCCGTTGCCGTGTATTGGGAAATAAAACCATTTAATATTTTACTGCTGCCTTGAAGGGGATGGTTATTGTAGGCCAAAACATCTTTTATTCCAACTACTAAACCTGCTAGTTTACCAGCTTTACCTTGTTTTATTTTGGTATCAACAAAAGAAGCCCGTTCAAGGGCTTCATCTGTATAAACTGTTAAGAAAGCATTCAAATGACTTTTACTCTCGATTTTATTCAAATGATCTTCTACAATAGCCACACAAGTCTGCAGGCCATTAAAAAGATCGTGTTGGAGTTCGGTTAAGTCAGTGTAACGCCTCAAGATTATTTCCCATCAATCTTAGGAACTTCCTTGCCTGCATCTTTCACTTCCTTTTCAACATCCTTCACAGCATCTTTAAATTCGCGGATACCTTTTCCTAGTCCTTTTGCAAATTCTGGTATTTTCTTAGCTCCGAAAAATACAAGTACGAAAAGACCTATTACAACCCATTCGCCCATTCCGGGCATTCCAAGCAAAAATATTGCGTTCATGTTCCTATTGTTAAGAGTGTAAAGATATAAAATTATTATGCCAACCTAAAAAAACTATACTTGACCTTAAAAGTAGTCGCTTTACAAACTTAGCGTGAGTGACTTCCTTGTAAGAAATGTTTTTGTTTTGTCAATTTTCAGTATATTTCCCCAAATAAATACAAATTATAATGGAGAATTTACAAGAATTTATGACCAGTTGGGATCGCTACATGAACCTTGGTGGGGTAGTTTCTTTAGCAGTAGCTTTTTTAATTTTCATCTACCACGAAATTAAAGTTATTTCGGTGAGAGATTTAAAAGACAGGTATGACTATGTAAATCTTCATGAAATCCGTTTTTTCTGGTTTTCGGTACTTGCCCTTATTTTAGCCTCGGCATTTTTTGCCAATACCATTGCTACACTACAAATTGAAAAGAAAGGTATTCTTTGGTTTTATGTGCGATTGTTTATTACCGTTTGCTTTGTAATTATTGCTTATTTTGTGTTCTATAGCATGGTTCGTATTTACTACCCTAAAAGCGTAGAAAAAAGATTAAAGAAAATCAGAAACACACCACGGATTTCTTCTTCAGGAAATGCCATGAGAAAACTTGATGAAGAAGAAGATGATGCCCATTTAGAGCCGAGTCAAATTGCGGAAGAAGAAAGCAATATTCATTCTGTTGACTATGATGTTTGGTTAGATGATAAAACGGGGGAAAAGAAAATAGAAAAATATTATGACTACCAGCACGCAATAGAATGCCCAAGCTGTGGTTTTACTACATTTAAAGTTGATAAAGAAGAGGTGAATCAACATCCTACCCAAACCGAAGCAGGATTACTTACCAAACATTATAAGTGCGAGTATTGTGGCCACAGGGAATCAATGGAGTTACCGTTAGCCAAACTTTCGTCAAACGTTAAATAGGTATTTATTTTAAATCAAGCCTCACTATATTTTCAACATGCGCTGTTTGTGGAAACATATCTACCGGTTGAACGGCTGTTATAGAATATTTCTCTACTAGAATTTTTAAATCTCTTGCTTGAGTGGCAGCATTGCAACTCACGTAAATAATTCTTCTAGGGGCAGTATTCAGTAACATCTTGCATACATCTTCATGCATGCCTACACGTGGGGGGTCAGTGATTATTACCTCAGGTTGGCCGTGTTGACTTACAAAACTATCGTTCAACAAATTCTTTATATCACCTGCAAAAAAATCGCAATTGGTAACTGAATTAATTTCAGTATTGACTTTTGCATCCTCTATAGCTGCCTCAACATATTCTAGACCAATCACTTTTTTAACATGACCAGCAATAAAATTCGCAATGGTACCAGTGCCTGTATACAAATCATAAACTAATTCATTGCCAGTAAATTCTGCTAAATCGAACGCAGCTTTATAAAGTTGATGTGCTTGCTTTGAATTAGTTTGATAAAAAGATTTAGGGCCAATTCTAAATTGAAGCGTAGCCTTGCCACCAGGATTAAGCATGGTTTCAGTAATATAAGCTTTACCCTTCCAACAGGTAACATTTAAATCACTAAAGGTATCGTTGCGCTTTTCATTAATTACATATTGTAGAGAAGTTATTATTGGAAAAGTGGTAGAAAGACTTTTTAAAATGAGTTCAAGCCATTCAGGTTGGTCGTAAGCAACTTGCAAAATCACCATAACTTCACCCGTATTTGCCGTGCGGATCATAAGTGTTCTGAGATAACCCGTCTGATTTCTAAGATCGAAAAAATCAATTGCGTTTTGTAATGCAATTTCTCTAAGATGAAGGCGAATGGCATTGGATGGATCTGGTTGAAGGTGACATTGCTTTACATCAAAAACCTTATCAAATGTTTTCGGAATGTGAAACCCCAGGGCTGGTTCGCCAAAAGCCTTGCCTTCTTTCATCTCCTCGAATGTAAGCCAACGACTTGCCGTAAAAGTAAAATCAAGTTTGTTTCGATAATTTTTAATTTCAGCAGAAGGAATAATTGAATTTATTACGGGCAATTCCAAGCCACCAATCCTTTCAAGATTATCAATTACCTGCTGCTGTTTATAAAAAAGTTGTGTTTCATAATTTACGTGCTGCCATGAACAGCCGCCACAAATACCAAAATGTTCGCAAAAAGGAACAGAGCGTTTTTCAGAAAAATTTTGAATAGAGACAACTCTGCCTTCTAAATAATTTTTTTTTATTTTGGTGAGTTGAGCCGTAACCGTATCGCCTGGAGCGCCTCCTTGTAAAAAGATTACAATACCATCCACTTTGGCCAACGTTTTTCCCTCAGCTGCCATTGTTTCAATATATAAATTTGCCAGCTGGTCGCCCTTTTTCATTAGATAGTATCTGTTTCGGTAAATAGAAATTCTTTTGACCAACCAACTTTACCTAATTTTATGGGGTGCAGTTAAGATTGAGCCCCGAAAATACATAAAGTTTATGGGTTGGTGTACAATCACTTTCGGTATCTTTAGTGGTTAAATTATGAAGAAGCTAGTTCTTTCCCTTTTATTAATAATTGCCCTTCCTGTAATGGCCTCTCACATTGTGGGCGGAGAGTTTGAGTTGCTGCATATTGCAGGAACTACGTATAGATTAAATCTAATTCTCTACTTTGATTTAAATAATGGAAACCCCGGAGCAAAAGATCAATTTGCAGATGCCTCAATTTATAGTAAAAATGATAATAAATTCATTGCAACGCAAAGACTTCCTTTAACTAATGAAACAGTAGTTTCCTATACTCAACCTTTATGTTCTAAAGGCGAAATTAAAACTTCTAAACTTATTTATACATCTCAGATTAATCTTGATCCTGCCACTTATAATGATCCAGGTGGTTACTACATCTCTTGGCAACGATGCTGCCGAAATTATTCTATCACCAACATATATAGCCAAGACCCATCGTCTGGAGGCCTCTCTGCCGGACAAACCTTTTATCTTGAATTTCCTGCGGTTCAAAAAGATGGGCAGCCATTTTTTGATTCCACTCCTAAGTTGTTTCCTCCATTAAATGATTACGCTTGCAAAGGCAGACCCTATTATGTTGATTTTTCTGGTACTGATGACGATGGAGACTCTCTTATTTATTCGATGGTTACTCCATTAAATACAAAATCGTCAACCGCACTTCCAGCCCCTTCACCACGTCCTTATCCAGAAGTACTTTGGAGAACTGATTTAGGGTTTAGCCTCGCAAACATTACAAAGGGAAAACCAGATTTACGAATAAGTAAAGAAGGACTTTTAACGGGTACACCTGGAACTGCAGGTCTCTTTGTTTTTGCCGTGAAAGTAGAAGAGTTTAGAAATAAGTTAAAGATTGGGGAAAGTCGGAGGGATTTTCAAATGCTTGTGCTTGATTGCCCAACAGCTGTAGCCCCTAAAATACTTGGTAAAAAATTAAGTGATACTAATTTCACCTATGCGAAGAACATGAATGTGAATTTTAGCAACACCTTGCCAAACGAACAGCGATGCATTCAAGTGCGTGTTTCTGATGACGATTCAAAAAATGCTAGCGATGGTTTTCAAGAAAACATAACGCTCAGAGTTATTGGCCTGAATTTTAAAAGCAAAGACCTTAACTCTGTACTTCCATCAATAACTACAACTACTTTGAAAAACGGAAGCACAAAAGAGTTTAGCATTTGCTTTCCGCAATGCCCATTTATTAATGGCCCTTATCAACTAGGTATCATTGTATCAGATGATGCCTGCAGTTTGCCTTTGATGGATACATTAAAAGTTACTGTTGATACTCAGCCACCATTTAATACACCACCGTATTTTAAAACTCCGACTGCCACCATCAATAAAGTATTGAACGAAGGCGATCAGGCTTCATGGCCTTTTGAGATTATTGATGATCAACAAGATGAAATAATTACATCTCTATTAACCAATGGGTTTTTATTAAAAAATGCGGGTATGAAATTTTCGATTACAGAACAAATGAAGGGCTCAGTAAAAGGAACTTTTAGTTGGGATGCGTATTGTGATATTTACGACTTTACTAAACGAACTGATTTTCAAGTAACAATACAAGCGGACGATAACGATATTTGCAATGCAGACATTCCCATTAAAAGAATTTTTAACCTCGGGGTTTTACTTCCTCCAATAGATTTGCCTACCATTTTTACTGATTTAAGAACAACCAAATCGCGAACTATTAATTTAGAAAGACGAATTAACGAGCCCCTCAATTTTAATATATTCGCTTCTGAACTTACCGACAAAAGCACCATAGATTTAAAGCTGGTTGATAATTCAACGTTTAGTGCCTATGGCGTTATCTTTAAAGATCTTTCAGGAAAGAAAGATATCAGCTCGCGGTTTCAATGGGATCTTACTTGCGCCAAGGTTGATCCTTCAAAAAGAAGCAGTTTCGGATTTAGATTTATTGCATCTGATAACAACAACAAATGTCATTTCAATAGGGCAGATACTGTTGATGTATTAGTTAAGGTGTTACCGCCACTAAATAACCCACCCGTTCTTTCGGTGGCAAGTCTTAATGATCTCAAGCTTTCTGGTGGACGAATTGATGCCATAAGAGGTCAACCCATAGAACTAAGTATAGTTGGTAATGATGTAGATTCTAAACCCGAAAAGGATCTTCTTAAATTAAATTTGCTCAGTGCCGTTGGAAATGTTGAACCAAAAGGGTTCGAATTTTCTGATGGTAGCACTGGTAGAGGAAGCCTCGTACAAAAATTCTCTTGGAACCCAGACTGCACCATTTTTAAAGATGGTGTTTACACTAATAACTACACCTTCAAGTTTAAACTCAGTGACGATCATTGCTATACTGCGAAGACTGACAGCACTACGATTAAAATAAATATAAAAGACATACAACGAACAAATAAGGAGTTTCTTCCACCTAATGTGATAACTCCTAATGGAGATGGATGTAACGATTACTTTGCTATGGAAGGTTTCGAAAATGAACTTTGCAACGGCATAGCCTTTGATGGCCAAGCGGCTGACGCAAGAGTTTCATTGCCACTCGACAACTGCACGGGTCAATTCCAGACAATTAACATTTACAATCGATGGGGGAATGAAGTTTTTAAAAGCACTGATCGTAAGTTCAGATGGTATGCACTCAATGAGTCAGCAGGTGTATACTACTTCACGCTCAAGTATTCTGACAAAGAATACAAAGGAACAATTTCCGTTCGGAATTAAATTACTTCACCAAAACCAACGTATTCGCCCCTAGATAATGTAGGTCATCATTTTCTAATTGCTTTTTCTCATCTGCCAAAACTAAAAAAAATTCATAAAGCGTATTCAACTCTTCGCCTTCTACTTTGTAGCCAAGCAACTCTACTCTATGTTTTAAGGCAGCGAGATCAATAATGGTCTTAAAAGGCAAATTAGAGCTATCTTAATCATGCCCAAAATACAAGAGCTTTACGACAAGGCAGGAAACCTGCTTTCTAAAATACCAATGAAAATGCCTTCGCTGAAAGAAACAGTGGAAGCCATTAAAACAAACCCGAATGCCGTTTTTAGCACAATGGGTATAAGGGGGTCTGGGCGACTAGATGCATTTATAGCGCAAGCAAAGGAAAAAGGGGCAATTGTTGAAGACCAGGCAATGGCTTAATAAACATACGCGCGGCTGTGGCCACACAAGGCGCAAAAGCGGTGGCGCGAACTAATGGTGGCACTTTAAGTTTGCGCTCACCCGAAGAGGAGACCCTTTTGTTGGTGCCTGAGTATACCGCAATACCAAATATACCTAATCAAGTTGGTAATGTTGATATTATTAAGGGCTTTACCGAAAATGGAAACGATTATATTGCCTTTGGCATTACTAACCCATCCATACCCAGCCTAGGCGGAGGCTTGGTAGAACTGAACTTATTCAACCTGACTACGAAGCAGTACGTTTACAAAAAAGTGCCTTTGCCCTATTCCTTAAATAAACAATACCACATGTCGGGCCTGGATTATCAAGCCGGAATGATATACTCAACTGCTGGAAAATATGCCTATTGCTTTGAAGCGTTTACTGGCAATCAAGTTTGGAGTAGTTATTTAACCAACGGGTATGATAACAATATGATAATAGACGATGGGAATTTTACTATAGCAGGCAACAAGCTGATTTTTACGAAAGAAGATTATACCACTTACTGCGTGGAAACCGCAACGGGTAATGTTGTTTGGAAAATACTTGGAAACCCTTCGCGCTTTGTTTACTTGAATGGAATAATTTACACTATTTCAGATTTTGATAGTCCTTTTGCTGCGATAGAGGTAAATACCGGAAAACAGTTATGGAAGTTGGAAGCACCTGATTATGATGCTTTTCGTATTTGCGTGCTAGTGCCAGGACAAAATTGAACTAAGGGTAAGGTTATAGCACCTACCGCTTATAATGTGTTTGCTTATGAGGCAGTGAGGTAGCTAATTCTTAGTTTTTATCTCGCCAAAACCAACGTATTTGCCACTAGATAATGTAGATCATCATTCTCCAACTGCTTCTTCTCATCTGCCAATACCAAAAAGTTTTCATAGAGTGTGTTCAACTCTTCGCCTTCCACTTTGTAGCCCAGCAACTCCACTCTGTGTTTTAAGGCAGCACGCCCACTGCGGGCGGTTAATACTATAGAGGAAGATGGCACACCTACGTCTGATGGGTTTATGATTTCATAATTTTCGGCATGTTTTAAAAATCCATCCTGATGGATGCCCGATGAATGAGCAAATGCATTAGCACCAATAATAGCTTTGTTGGCCTGCACAGGCATGCGCATCATCTCAGCAACTAACTTGCTGATGTCATATAATCTTTCTGATTTTATGTCTGTGTATAGACCAAGATCTTTGTGCACCTGTAAAATCATAGCCACCTCTTCGAGTGAAGTGTTACCAGCACGTTCACCTATCCCATTTATTGTTACCTCTGCTTGCCTTGCTCCACCCATCAATCCTGCAATGGTATTAGCAGTAGCCAACCCAAGATCATTGTGACAATGAACAGATATAACCGCTTTATGGATATTGGAAACGTGTTCAAACAAATATTCAATGCGTTTGCCGTAAAGGTTTGGCAAGCAATATCCTGTTGTGTCAGGGATATTTACCACATCGGCACCAGCGGCAATTACTGCTTCCGTTAGTTGCGCTAAAAATGCTAGGTCGGCACGGCCAGCATCTTCAGCAAAGAACTCAACTTCATATCCTTTTGCTTTCGCATATTTAACAGCCCACACACCTTGCTCTAATACTTGCTCACGGTTGGATTTAAACTTATGCTTGATGTGAACATCAGATGAGCCAATACCTGTGTGTATTCTTCCACGTTTAGCATGATGGAGTGCCTCAGCCGCCACATCAATATCTTCTTTCTTCGAGCGAGTGAGCGCACAAATGGTAACGCCTTTAATTGCTTTCGATAATTCAACAACAGAGAGAAAATCGCCAGGGCTTGAAATCGGAAATCCAGCTTCAATAACATCCACACCCAATGCTTCAAGTTCTTTTGCAATGATTACCTTCTCTTCTGTTTTTAATTGACAACCCGGAACTTGTTCACCATCGCGAAGGGTTGTGTCAAAGATTTGAATTTTGTTGCTCATACCGTTATCTGTTAATAATTAAAGATCCTTGTTAGTTTTCAACAGTTACTGGTTTTCCTTTACCGATACCATTAACTGATCAACAATCAAACTTCCCATTGCTTGTGTATTTAAAATCTTAGCACGATCGGTCTCTGCATCGGCTATATCGGCTGTGCGAAAGCCTAACGCCAATGCTTTTTCAACAGCTTTAATAATTGTTTCAGCTTCTTCTTTCAATCCAAAAGAAATATCTAACAACAAGGCAGCCGATAAAATAGAAGCCAACGGGTTAGCTATTCCTTTGCCAGTAATATCATGGGCACTTCCATGGATTGGTTCGTACAATCCAACTGAGTCGCCAACAGAAGCAGAAGCGAGCATTCCCATGGATCCAGCAATTTGCGAAGCTTCGTCTGTGAGAATATCTCCAAATAAATTTCCGGTAAGTACTACATCAAAACTTCTTGGGTTCTGGATCAGCTTCATGGCCGCAGAATCAATAAACTGATGTTCTAACTCTACATCCGGATATAGCTTTCCAATTTCTTGCACTACTGCTCTCCATAAACGTGAACTTTCTAATACATTCGCTTTATCGACTGATGTAACTTTGTTCTTGCGGGTTCTGGCTGCCTGAAATGCTTTGTGTGCTATTCGTTCGACTTCATAACGCTGATAGATCATCACATCATAGGCAGTATTGCCATCGTCTTTTCTTCCCTTCTCTCCAAAATAAACATCACCTGTTAATTCGCGGAAGAAAAGTATATCAGAGCCTTTCAATATTTCAGGTTTGATAGCGGATGCTTGCAACAACTCATCAAAAAGCTTTATCGGTCTGAGATTAGCGTAAAGACCTAGCTCCTTCCGCATCTTTAGTAAGCCTTGTTCCGGTCTTACTTTTAGTGACGGATCATTGTCATATTTTGGATGACCCACAGCGCCAAACAAAATAGCATCACAATTTTTTAACTTCGCCAATGTTTCGTCTGGCAATGGGTTGCCGGTAGCTTCAATCGCATCATGACCTATGGTTGCTTCATCATATTCAAACTGATGGCCAAAAAGTGAAGCGATAGTTTCAAGCACACGCTTTCCTTCAGTGGTTACTTCTTTACCGATACCATCTCCCGGAAGGATTACTATTTTCTTTTTCATTTTTCTAAGTTGTCAGTTATTTAGTTATCTGGTATCGGCAGATAAGCCGATAACTATTAACAATTAACTGTGGACTAAATCAAACGCTCTTATTTCACTGTTCAAACTCAATAGATAATCAATGTCATCGTAGCCATTGATCATACAAGTCTTCTTATACTTATTAATTTCAAAACCTTCGGTGATTCCATCTGCCGAAACTTTTTGATTCTCCAAATCTACAATCACTTCTGTTTGAGGGTTTACAACAATGGTTTCAAATAATCCTTTTAAAAATTTATCAGACACAACTAATGGAAGCAAACCATTATTAAGAGCGTTGTTCTTAAATATATCTGCGAAGAAGCTTGAGATCACTACCCGAAATCCATAATCATAAATAGCCCAAGCTGCGTGCTCACGACTGCTACCACAACCAAAGTTCTTTCCTCCTACCAATATTTTACCAGAATATTTTGATTGGTTAAGAACAAATTCTTTAATTGGATTATTACTTGAATCATATCTCCAATCGCGAAATAAATTATCGCCAAAGCCTTCGCGCGTGGTAGCTTTCAAAAACCTGGCAGGAATGATTTGATCCGTATCGATATTTTCTACCGACAACGGTACAGCAGTAGATTTCAATGTTATAAATTTATCTTTCATTTCTTGTTTGGTTATTAGTTGTTCGTTAATGGTTTTTTGACAAGCGATTAACATCAACGTTTAACTGAAAATATTTAGACTAACTCCCTCACATCTGTAACTCTACCTGTAATAGCCGCAGCTGCCGCGCTCAATGGGCTTGCTAAAAACGTTCTTGACTTAGGCCCTTGCCGTCCTTCAAAATTTCTGTTAGAAGTAGAGATGCAATATTTACCTACAGGCACTTTGTCTTCGTTCATACCTAAGCAGGCCGAGCAACCAGGGCTGCGCAATTCAAAACCAGCGGCTTCAAAAATTTTATCAAGCCCTTCGGCCTTTGCTTGCACTTCCACCTGCTTAGATCCAGGTACCACCCATACCTCAACACCAGCGGCTTTCTTTTTTCCTTTTACTATACCGGCAACCAAGCGAAGGTCTTCAATGCGTGCGTTTGTGCAGCTTCCAATAAAAACATAATCAACCGCTTTGCCCAACAACTGTGAGCCCGGCTCTAGCCCCATATAGTCAAGTGATTTCTTGAATGAAGTCCGCTCACTGATTTCTTTCAGCTCTTCTATAGTGGGAATGCGATCACTCACCCTCATACCCATGCCTGGGTTTGTTCCGTAGGTAATCATCGGCCCAATATCCTCAGCGTTAATTGTCAACACTTGATCATACACAGCACCTTCGTCAGTGGCTAATTTTTTCCATTCTGCAACTTTCTTATCGAACAATTCACCCTGAGGGGCAAACTTTCTTCCCTTAATATAATTGAACGTGATTTCATCAGGAGCTATCAATCCACCACGAGCCCCCATCTCAATACTCATATTGCAAATGGTCATGCGCGCTTCCATAGAAAGATTTCTTATGGTATCGCCTGCATACTCAACAAAGTAACCAGTAGCTCCACTGGCAGAAATCTTGGAGATCACATAAAGAATAATGTCCTTACTAACAACACCCTTTGAAAGCGTGCCATTGATTTCAATCTTCATGGTTTTTGGTTTGTATTGAAGGATGCACTGAGTGGCCAGCACTTGTTCAACCTCACTTGTGCCAATGCCAAAAGCGATGTTGCCGAAAGCTCCATGTGTGCTTGTATGACTATCGCCACACACAATTGTCATTCCGGGTAATGTTAAACCTAACTCGGGGCCAATAATGTGAACAATACCTTGATAGGGATGCCCAAGGTCATACAACTCTACACCAAATTCTGCGCAGTTCTTTCGCAAGGTTTCTACCTGATGGCGCGACATTGCTTCTTTGATGGGAAGGTGCTGATCTTTGGTGGGCACATTATGATCGGCAGTAGCCGAAGTGCGGCTTGTACTAAAAACTTGTATGCCTCTTTTTCGTAGCCCATCAAATGCTTGTGGGCTTGTTACTTCATGAATAAAATGCCTGTCGATAAATAAAGCATCGGGATAGCCTTCTGCTTTTTTTACCACATGGTTGTCCCAGATTTTTTCAAAAATTGTTTTTGGTTTTTGTATACTCACAACAATCGTTAGTTTGGTTATGCCTTAAAAAAACAGAACCGTCCCGAGGCTATCGGGACGGTTCTTGATAAAGCACGAAGGTAAAAAATACTACGCTAATTCAAAGAAAGATAGAAAATTTTTATACCCTCACCAACACCCTTCTAAGGAAAAGGAGTAATACAAAGGCAAACTAAACTAATGCTGCATCTGAAGTGATAGCCACACTTAACGCTTTAGAGATAATGCAATTCTTTTCCGCATCTCTTGTTATGTCAGAAAATTTTTCAGCAGTAATAGATGGAATATTTCCTTTAAT
The DNA here is from genome assembly GCA_025356795.1 of Bacteroidia bacterium. Taxonomy (GTDB): domain Bacteria; phylum Bacteroidota; class Bacteroidia; order Cytophagales; family Cyclobacteriaceae; genus ELB16-189. The sequence continues at coordinate 3,704 of JANXRR010000090.1, read as the reverse complement.
AGAAAGATGAACACCTGTAACATCAGGGCCTTCCAAAGTTAGTGTGGCCGTGGTATCTAACGAAGTGGCGATGAACCCAGCTTGACCAAGAATCATACTTACCGCCATTGTGAAGCAACCGGCATGAGCTGCTGCCAATAGTTCTTCAGGGTTTGTACCTACGCCATCTTCAAAACGAGTTTTGAAGGAATACTGTGTTTGGTTAAGAGTTGTGCTTTGCGTAGATAAATTTCCTTTACCTGTTTTTAAATCGCCTGACCAATGTGCGGATGCTGTTCTTTTCATAAGTTTAATTTGTTTTTATGTGATTAGGTAAGTTAACTCACAAAACACTCATTTGGTTTACAGAAATGAAAATAAAACAAACATTCTAAAAGCAAATGAATCCAATATGGCATCGTAATTCTTTGGATTGATAGATTCACACGAATTGATTTTTACTATACTTACACTACGCCCAATAAGCAAAGGGGTCTAAAAGAAAACGGGAAATCATAACGAATAATAGTTGGGTTAAAGATTTTGTCAGTTGAATGTCATAAAATAAGTCAGGGTATTTACTAATTTTAGCTAATTAAAATTCCTAGCCATGCTGCAATCTTCACAATTGAAATCAAATTCAAATCTTTACATCTTTCTACCCACACTTTACATTGTTTGGAGCGATGCCGTATTAACTCCCACAGAAATAAAGATCATTAAAGAATTAATTGAAAGCCAACCGTGGCTGGAAGAATCTGAGAAGCAATTTTTAATAGATCAAATTAATCCATTGTATCCTCCAACACCTGAAGAGTTTAAAAACTGGTTAGAAGAAATACGTCATGCTGCTGAAAGTATGCCACCCGATGCCAATGCCACTCTAGTTGATCTTGGCATTGCATTGGCACAACTTCATGGAACGGCCTCGCTCAATGGCACGTTGGCCTTTGCAAAAGATTCGCTTTCAACAATTGACTCCACTCTTGGATTGATTGCCGGAGAGGTTCTATATAATTTCTATCCTGAAAAGAGAACAACTGTTACTGAAAATCATAGCACACAATCTTCCTTTGATGTTGAAACCCTCGCGAGGATTTTAGATGGCGATCAAGCTGACATTATAAAAAAAGTGAAGACCGTAATTTCCGATCCTGAATTTGCTTATTTAGATACCGATAATTTATTTGTCTATCGCCAGAAGGTATTGCATTGGACCCGGCAACTAGCCCATCAAGGTTTTGGTTCCATTGCGTATCCTAAAGAATATGGTGGCAAAGGTGATATGGCCAGTTACTTCACCATCCTAGAAACATTGAGCTATCATGATATAAGTTTGGTGATAAAATTCGGTGTTCAGTTTGGTTTATTTGGTATGAGTGTGTACTTCCTCGGTACCGAAAAACATCATACAAAATATTTAAAACAGATCGGCACATTAGAATTGCCAGGTTGTTTTGCTATGACAGAAACAGGGCATGGATCAAACGTAAAAGGCATAGAAACTACCGCTACATATAATCACACAACCAAGACATTTGCAATCAAAACGCCTCATGAAGGGGCGAAGAAAGAATACATTGGTAATGCAGCCTTGCATGGGCAAATGGCTACCGTATTTGCCAAGCTCATTGTAGATGAAAAAGACTATGGTGTAAGTGCTTTGTTAGTTCCCATCCGGGATAAAAGTGGAAACATACTACCAGGAGTTAGTATTGAAGATTGCGGTAGAAAGATGGGATTGAATGGAGTAGACAATGGCAAAATCCATTTTGACCAGGTGATTGTTCCGCATGAGAATTTGTTAGACCGATTCGCCAGCATTTCTTCTGAAGGGAAATTTGAAAGCCCTATTGCCAGCGACAACAGGAGGTTCTTTACCATGTTGGGAACGTTGGTTGGTGGGCGCATCGGAATTCCACGTTCAGGCTTAAGTGCAGCCAAATCAGGATTGACAATTGCTATTCGTTATGGAGATAAACGCAGACAATTTGGACCCGAAGGAGGAACAGAAGTTGCAATATTAAATTATAGAACCCATCAACGAAGGTTGATGCCCTTATTGGCCAATGCGTATGCCCTTCATTTTTCGCTTCGCTATTTAACAGAACGGTTTATTGCCCGCACTGAAGCTGATATGCAAGAAATTGAAGCACTAGCAGCAGGCATGAAAGCTTTTGCTACTTGGAATACTACAGCCACACTGCAAGAATGCCGCGAGTGCTGCGGTGGCAAAGGATATTTATCTGAAAATAGAATTGAACGATTAAAAAATGATACCGACATCTTCACCACCTTTGAAGGAGACAATACAGTGTTACTTCAATTAGTAGCTAAAAGTAGGTTAACTGAATTCAAACAAGAGTTCAACAACATGAACCTTTTCGGGATATTGAGTTACGTGGCAGAGCAGGCTGTGTCAACGTTAACTGAGCTGAATCCGTTTTTTACGCGCAACACCGATGAAGAACATCTGGTAAGCTTTGAGTTTTTATTGAATGCCTTTGAACATCGTGAGCGCGACATACTCATCTCAGCAGCGCAACGATTAAAGAATCATATCAAAGGCGGAATGGATTCGTTCGATGCCTTTAACGTGAGCCAACATCAATTGGTAGAAGTTGGTCTTGCTCATATTGAACGGGTTATACTGGAGCGATTTATCCATCAAGTAAACACTACCGAAAATGTAAGCTGCAAAGCAGTGTTAACAAAACTTTGTCAACTGTTTGCGCTTTCGCAGATAGAAAAAAACAAAGGCTGGTACCTAGAAAGCGGTTATATGGAAGGGAGCAAAACCAAAGCCATCCGGAAGTTAGTGAATCAGCTTTGTTGGGATATCCGCCAAGAAGCAGTTCCGTTGGTGGACGTGTTTAACATTCCAGAGAGTTGTTTAGCTGCGCCTATTGCTGCTAGGGTTTGAGTTTGATACTAAAAACCCCTGTTGAGCCTACTTCATCCAATTATTTGTTGGTATACCCACATCTAAAACTTTTGATAGGTACTTTACTACAATTGGGTTTATATTATAAGATTGAAGTTTTGAATGAATTCTTAAGGCCGCGTTGATGTGATTTTGAAAAATATATTCTTCAAAATATTTTACTGTTTCTTTTAGCAGGTCTATTTCTTTCATTTTATTATTCGTCTCAATTTTTTATCACTTCCCCTTCCATCCAGCACCTCTCACTATCCTTCCTGGTTTGGCATGGGTGTGTTCACCATCTGCCAATACTTGAGTGCCATTCACAAACACATGCACCATGCCTGTGCTGTATTGATGAGGGTTTTCAAACGTGGCGTGGTCCTGAATTTTTGCAGGATCGAAAATTACCACATCCGCATAACAGCCTTGTGTTAATAATCCCCGCTTCTTTATTTTTAGATTGTTGGCGGGCAACGAGCTCAGTCTTCTGATCGCTTCCTCTAATGGAATCACTTTTTCCTCGCGTACATACTTACCGAGCAAACGTGCAAAGTTTCCATAGGCACGTGGGTGATCTTTATACTTTAAGAACATGTCGGCTGCCGTGGGTGAACCAGCATCAGAACCAAAACTAACATATGGCAGCATTAGTTGCTTCTTGATGTTATCTTCGCTCATCAAAAAGTAAGCAGTCTCCACTCGGGTGCTGTCTGTGATCACTAGATCCATAGCAGTTTCTTCTGGCGATTTGCCATAAATTTTGGCAAGTGCACCCAATGTTTTTCCAGCATAACGTTTC
>JANXRR010000087.1 GCA_025356795.1 Bacteroidia bacterium | reverse complement strand
CAAACGTTCGCCAATTAGTTGACAAGCATAAACTTCATACTATTTGTGAAAGCGGCAATTGCCCCAACATGGGCGAGTGTTGGGGGGCAGGCACAGCTACTTTCATGATACTCGGAAACATTTGCACTCGAAGTTGTACTTTCTGCGCTGTTGCAACAGGCAAGCCAAAGGAATACGATAGTGATGAACCAAGACGAGTGGCTGAAGCAATTAAATTGATGGGAGTAAAGCATGCCGTTATTACTTCGGTAAATAGAGATGAACTGAAAGACAGGGGTGCAGAAGTGTGGTTTCAAACTGTGGCCCAAACCAAAGCACTCACTCCTGAAACAACAATAGAAACATTGATTCCTGATACGAAGGGAAATTGGGATGCACTCTACCGAATGATTGAGGGCGGTCAAGAAGTGGTATCGCACAACATGGAAACGGTGGGCCGCTTGTATAAAATAGTAAGACCCCAAGCAAAATATGAACGAAGTCTTGAACAAATAAAGCGCATTCGAGAAGCCAACAAAAGAACTAAGTCTGGAATTATGCTTGGCGTTGGTGAAACAAAAGAAGAAGTGTTTAAAGCTATAGATGATCTCGTTGAAAATGGCTTAATGATTTTAACGATTGGCCAATACTTACAACCTACTAAAATGCATTTGGAAGTAGCAGAGTTTATTCATCCGGATACGTTCGCAATGTATAAAGAAGAAGGACTTAAACGCGGATTAAAATATGTTGAGTCTGGGCCACTGGTGCGTTCTTCTTACCATGCTGAAAGGCATGTGAATGTGCCGCTATAGTAAGTGGCGTTTATCTTCATTTAGACGGGTGTAACTTCGTAGCTAAAAAGCAGTGTATCGTAAATAGGCTCTCCCGTCTTTCCCCCATACCTCAAAAGTGATGGACGGTGTTTGCTTCGTCCAATCAATTAATATCATCCCGAAGTTTTTTTGAATTACATTACTTCCTACACGGTAATGATTGGCTTCATCAAAATCTCGATCCCAAGTATGAGTAAGTCCGCTAGAAGTAAATTCATATAATGGGTACAAAAGCCCAGTAACATCCATTTTTGAAATCTCCGCAATGTGTCTATCACCACTGATGATAAAGATGTTGTTAGGTTTAGTCTTTTGTAACAAATCGAGAAATCGTTGTCGTGCTTTTGGAAAATTTGCCCATTTTTCAAAGCCTTGTTCTTCGGGTATAAATTGAATACTTGACCCCACAATATGAACGTCAGCGTCAGAGTCTGTTAGCTCTTTTTCCAGCCATGCCCACTGTGGTTCACCCAATACATCTCCCTTATTGTTAATTGAATAACGAGTTCCCTGTATTGTTGAGGCTTCTAGCGTATCTCTAAAATATCGTGTGTCGAGCAAAATAATTTTTATCTTCTTACCAAGCGAGCCATAGGTGTAAGAAGAATAAACCCCCTCATGCTTTCGCACATCGGCAGAAGCTGGAACATCCAAAAATTCTAACAGAACTTCTTTGCATTCTTTCTTTTTAGAATTGTATTTGCCGCCATCATTTACTCCATAATCATGGTCATCCCAAGTTCCAATTACGGGCATTGCTTTTAACATGCGTTGATAATCTACATTCTCTTTTTGACGCTTATATTTTTTGCGAAGCACTGCGGTGTCTTGGGTATCGCCATAGATATTATCTCCAAGCCAAATCCACAAATGTGGTTTTTGATTAATTATTTCTTGCCATAATTGTTGCTCTTCATCTTTGCTGCACGAACCAAATGCAATTCGCGATAATGCATTTTCTTGTGCCTTGCAAAAGTAGGATGCGATTAAAAATAAAGTGGTTAAGAAAAGTCGTTTCATTGTTTACAAAAATTCAATTACTACATTAGAGATTGAGTTAGAGCAGTTAAGGAATTACAGTTCACTGAAAATTTATTCAATTTATGAAAAATTAAAGCTCAAAATTATGTTGCCCTTCGCATTAGTGTAGATCGAAAATTAAATCTAAAAGGTATGATGATAATAATTAAGGTTTTCAAGAAAAATTTTATCGCAGTTGCACTTTCTCTTGTAATTGCTTTGGTTCTAGTCAATGTGGCTCTTACTATTTATAACCGATCGGTTATGATTGCAAACAATCAACTAAAGGTGCAGACAGAAGAAGTGAAAGAACGCCTGACCAAAATTTTTGAGACTACGCTAAGAAGTATTGACTTGGGGCTTCGGGGTTTTGCGCTTACTAAAAATGTTGGGCTGCTAAACCCCTATGAGTCTGCTTTACATGACAATGATACCAACTTACGAAAACTTGACAGCTTGTTCAGGATTCAAAAACTGGATACCACAATAGAGAAATTCAAGAAAATAAAAGCAGGTATTAATGATTACATCGCTACCTCAAAACAGATGAAATACCTGGTTGAAAATGATAGTATCAAAGCTTTTGTGAGAATTTTGAATCAAGACAAAGGACGTGATCTGTGGCTTCTCTTTGCACCTTTTTACAATTCCCTGCTTAAGTATGAGGATGTGTTGGTAAATAAGGCAATCGAAGACTACACGTCTGCACAAAACCGCAATGTAATTTTTCAAGCAATTTTAATTTTTGTGAGCCTGCCCACATTAATTTTTGTGATTTTTAGATTATCACGAGAAGAAAATGATAGAAGAAAAACAATTTCTGATTTCGATAATAGTATTCGGTATTACTTCTATAATTCTGGTGAGGAATTTTCTAGGGAAAGTAATGTGCAGACTGTCATCAATAACTCCATCGATAATTTGAAGAAGGCTTCACAATTTGTAAAACAAATTGCTTCGGGAAATTATACTGCATCGTGGCAAGGATTGACCAGTGAAAATCAATCATTCAATAAAGAAAATCTTACAGGCGATTTATTGAGAATGAGAGATGATATGAAAAAGATAAAGGAAGCTGACAATAGAAGACTGTGGTCTACCGAAGGCTTATCTAAGTTTTCTGAATTAATTCGTCACCATCAAAATAACAAAGAAAAACTACTCGATGAAATTGTACGGTTCTTAACCAAATATATTCAAGCTAATCAAAGCAGTTTATTTGTTTTAAATGAAGATGTTGAAGGTGATACGTATCTTGAATTAGGTGCGTGCTATGCTTATGACAAAAAGAAATTTGTTCAAAAGCGTATTGAAATAGGTGATGGCATGTTGGGGCAAGTGTACTTAGAAGGCACTACTCAAGTGCTGAAACAAATTCCGGATGAGTACATTCAAATTACTTCAGGTTTAGGAGAGGCAACACCAAAATTTCTTGTCATCATTCCACTAAAATATAATGAGAGAGTAGAAGCATTATTGGAAATGGCCAGCTTTTCTATTCTTGAAGACCATCAGGTTTTATTTTTAGAACGAGCAGGTGAATTTGTTGCTTCAGCCATTCATGCTGCCACTACGGCAGAAAAGACTGCAAAGTTATTAAAACAATCGCAAGAGCAGTCAGAAATACTCAAAGCGCAAGAAGAAGAATTGCATCAAAACATGGA
>JANXRR010000451.1 GCA_025356795.1 Bacteroidia bacterium | reverse complement strand
CAAGCACGGTGCCCAATGCTTCGCACCAATTCACATCGGTGTAAGCAAGGTAGGCCAGACGGTATTGCATCAAAATTTCTTGACGTTGCTTTTGATTGAAAGCCTTCCATTCGTTGGGAATGAACGTGGTTTCGCCATTGGGTAATTTGTATTTCGAATTGGGAAAAGGATGCTCTTCGTTGCCTTCATTTTCAAATATCCACGTAAGTGTGGTTATGCGTTCTGCTTTGTTGCTTTTGCGATTGAACCAGCTATCAAAAATTTGAAGGAAGATCCATTGCGTCCATTTGTAATATTCGGGATCGCAGGTTTGCACTTCGCGGCTCCAATCGTAGCAGAAGCCGATCTTGCTCAACTGATTTTTGTAATTCAGAATATTGGCTTGAGTTGATTTTGCTGGATGCACACCATGCTCGATGGCATATTGCTCTGCTGGCAAGCCGAAAGCATCGAAGCCCATGGGGTGAAGCACGTTGAAGCCTTTGATGCGCTTGAAGCGCGCCACAATATCAGAAGCAATGTAACCAAGTGGATGGCCAACATGCAAACCTGCACCTGAAGGATAAGGAAACATATCGAGCACATAATATTTTGGCTTTGGAGAATCATTGGAAACTTCATAGATATTCTTTCCATTCCAATCTTTCCACTTATTGCGCCATTTCCCTTCGATTTTCTTAATCTCTTCTTTGCTGTATTCGGCCACGACTTTCTAATATTTATGACCGCAAAACTAAGCCATTTTAAAATTAAGATGTTAGATTTTAAATTTTAGATTTTAGATTTGAGTATTTACCTCGTTTCGATCTTAAATTTTGAATAGACATTGACTATTTCAGTTTTACACATTCTTACTAGCGAAGCCATAGGTGGCCTAGAAAGCTACGCACTCCAACTCATTTCTAAACTTGAGAAGGAAGGAGTAAGAACGGGGGTTTACTGCTTACGCGATTCTATTGTTGGGCAAAAGATTGTGGCCTCAGGCTTGAAAGTGTATTCCGCACACAAGCGGTCGAAGTTCAGCATTAAAGATATTCAGCAGGTTCTTGCTATTGCGAAAAAAGAAAAGTATTCAATCATCCATGCGCACACTAATAAAGATATGTGGCTTGGCTCCTGGGTGGCTTTGTTTAATCCAAAAATAAAACTGATCTATAATTTATATATGTCGGTGGCTGCGAAAAAAGATTTTATCCATCGCTTTATTTTCAGCCGCATTTCTGCATTGGTCACTACTTCTCAACTCATCAACCAAAAGGTAGAAAAGCATTATCCAATAAAGGCTTCTATCATAAAACTGATTCGCTATGGTAGGGATATTGAAAACTATGTTTTTGACGAGAAAAAGCGAGAAGCCATCCGCAGGCAATGGAAGGCCTCCGAGCAAACGCTGGTGGTAGCAACCATCTGCCGGATTGATAAAACAAAAGGAGTGCGCGAGCTGGCAACATCGTTCTTACATCTATCAAAAGAAAATCAGAACAAGGTTCAACTTTGGATTATTGGTGATAAAACTGTTCATCACAAAGAAACAGAGGGTACTATTATCTATGAGCAGCAAGCCGAGGAGGCCTTTCAATATATTCAAGATTTCATCGCAAAGAATAACCTGGGCCAATCGGTGAAATTGATACCCTACCAACCCGATTTAATTGGCTACTTGAGTGCGCTCGATATTTTTATTTTGGCTAGTTATAATGAAATGTACTCGTTGGCCGTTATTGATGCCATGCTCATGCAGCGCTTGGTTATAGGCACCAACACGGGTGGCACACCCGAGCAGCTAGGGCAAGGATCGCGAGGCATATTAATAGAACCGCATTATGATGAAACTATCGCGCAAGGAATTACCCAAGCAGTAACTCAATTCGATGCGTTAAAAGAAAAAGCGGCAACGGCCAGAACTTGGGCTTTGACCGAACATGCTTGGGATAGAGCAACACAGGGTTTCATTAAATTATACACTTCCTTGTTAACCTAGTTTGAAAAGATAGACGACAAAACTAAAATTGACAAACTTCTGGCCACTCTTCAAATCATTATTACCTGCTTTTTAAATCAATTGAAAATTCAAGTTAAAAGTAGATCAACGAGCTAATTTACATTCTCGCCCACACTACATCTTTAGTATTGTACACTCCATCCGCTTTGCTCCACAGGTAAGTAACTCTGGCCTCCATTAGTTATTTCAAACCTACACTTTTACCGTGTAATCGCTACAAACGCACGGCACTATGAAATTGATTATCT
>JANXRR010000001.1 GCA_025356795.1 Bacteroidia bacterium | reverse complement strand
TTAATGTTGATTTATCCTTTTTAGGAATTAAGCCTAGAAGTATTTTTGGCTTGATTGGCATCATTACTGCCCCAATGATTCATGGTAGTTTACAGCATCTTTTGTCGAATACCATTCCACTGCTTTTTCTAGGATCAGTTTTGTTTTTCTTTTACCAACGGATAGGAGTTACTGTTTTTTTTAGATGCTATTTTCTCACCAATATTTTAGTGTGGCTTTTTAGTCCGCGAGTTTCTTACCACATAGGGGCAAGCGGTTTGATTTATGGGTTAGCCGCATTCCTTATTTTTTTTGGCGTGTTAAAAGGCGATTTTCTTTCGTTGTTAATATCAATTGGTATTTTTTTAGTCTATGGAAGTATATTCTATGGAGTTCTACCAACTGACCCATCCGTTTCGTGGGAGTCTCATTTGGCAGGCGCCATTGTTGGTTGCGTTACGGCCTTTAGTTTGAGCAATAAGAAAAGAATAAAATAAATGGACGCTTCTGCAAGTGGGATATTAGATGACCTTAAAAAGGGAAAGTATGCACCTGTTTACTTTTTGCAAGGGGAGGAAACTTTCTATATTGATTTGATAAGTAATTACATTGAAGTCAACGCTTTGAGCGAAGCAGAAAAGAGTTTCAATCAGGTAGTGGTATATGGCAAAGATGTTCAAGTCCACTCCCTCCTTACTCATGCCAGGCGATTCCCCATGATGGCTGAAAGGCAAGTAGTAATTATTCGTGAAGCTCAAGATATTGCTGATCTACAAAAGGATGGTAGAGCCAAGTTGTTACTTGATTATATTTTAAAACCATTACTTACTACTGTACTTGTATTTTGTTATAAGCATAAAACACTCGACAAGAGAAAAGAGATAGGAAAGAAGATTGAGCAGCATACAGTAGCAGTCACTTTTAAGAAACCATATGAAAACCAACTTCCAGATTTTATCAATCAATATGCATTTGAGAAAAAAATTAAGATTGATGATGGTGGAGTGAGAGTGCTTTGTGAATATGTGGGCAACGATCTTAATAGATTGGCCAACGAAATAGATAAGCTTGCTTTAGGGATAAGTCAAGATAAACCAATAGGAGCAGAGCAAATAATGGCTATCGTAGGTATAAGCCGTGAGTATAATGTATTTGAATTGCAAAAAGCATTGATCAATAAGGATGCTTTCCTTGCCAATAAAATCACAAATTATTTTGAGTCGAATACAAAGAAAAACCCAATGATGCCTATGGTTTCATTTTTGTTTTCGTTTTATAGTAAGCTTTTGGTGGCATCTACTACTTTTGATAAAAGTGAGCGAGGGTTGGTAACTTCACTGAAGATAAGTCCTTATGCTGCCAAAGATTATAGCAAAGCTTTACAAAGTTACTCATTTACTAAACTTAGAGAGATTATAACCCTGATAAAAGAAACAGACTTGAAACTCAAAGGTGTAAATGTTGGGTCTCAGAGTGAAGGCCAGTTATTTAAGGAACTTGTATTCAGAATTATTCTATAATGGATATTTAATCCTTATTTTTGATTTAATTTTTTATAGAATCAAAAGCAATTTTTTTAACTAATTTCAGTTTATATATAAACCATTGATGAAGAAGGCAATCTTCAGTTTATACCTATTATTTGGTTGGGCAAGTTCGTTTGCTCAAGATATGTACACTCAACAAAAATCTGAGCGCCTTTATAAAACAGCAATGCAGTTGCTAGAAAGAAAGGAATACGGTGCGGCTCGCATAACTTTCGAGGAATTTCTTTTGCTATCTCCAAAAACAGATAATCGAACCACAGAAGCGGAATATTATACAGCCTATTGCGCACTCAACTTATATCATCAAGATGGCGAAAAACTAGTTGAGGATTTTATTGAAGCTCATCCCAATAATCCACGTGCTGCATCCGTCTATTTTGATTTGGCAAATTTCTTTTATGCAGAAAAAAATTATGGAAGAACAATAGATTATTTCTCGAAAGTTGATTTCACTACACTTAGTAATAATCAGGCTAACATAGGAAGATTTAAATGGGGCTACAGTTTATTTAATCTTAAAAACCTTCTAAAGGCCTTGGATCAATTTAATTTTATTAAAGCTCAGGGAGGTCAATATGGACCGGCATCGAGTTATTACGCTGGCTTTATTGAATATGGACAGAGTAGCTATGAGAACGCACTAACAGATTTGAAAAGAGCTGAGGAGAATGAATCATATTCTAGCATTGTTCCTTACCTGCTTGCCAGTGTCTATTACAAACAAAAAAAGTATGAGGAACTGTTGAGTTATATTAACTCCATTAAATCGAAAACCAATTTGTCGAATACAGAAGATATTGCTTTACTGTCTGCCGAAGCTTATTTCAAGAAGGCAGATTATAAAAATTCCTATGAAGGTTACAAGAAATATTTAGATGGAAAGGCAACGCCTGATAAAGGGGTATTGTCAAGAGCTGGATATTCAGCATTGACCGTTAATAAAGATGAGGAAGCGCTAGGTTATTTTAAAAGTGCAGCTTCCAATAAGGATTCTGTTGGCTTCTACTCCTCTTATTATTTAGGCTTTATTTATCTCAAGAAAAAGCAAAAGCCATTGGCTCTAATTGCTTTTGATAACGCAAGAAAATTCTCCCTTGATAAGCGGATCGCGGAGGAAAGCTTGTATCAGTATTCTAAATTAGCATTTGATTTGGATAGAGGAGATATAGCGCTAGATGGATTTGAAAGTTACATAAAGTCATATCCTGATGCTGATCATGTTGTAGAGGTAAAAGAATTGCTTTCGCAGGCTTACGTTACAACTAATAATTACGACAAAGCAATTAATTACATAGAATCGTTGGATAAACATGGAGAAGCCTTGGATAGGGCGTATCAAAAAGCATGCTTCTTAAAGGGTTCTGAATTCTTTAATAAAGAGGAGTACGACAAAGCACAGTTGTATTTCAAAAAGTCGTTAAAGAATCCGATTGATGATAACTATAATGCGGAGGCATCGTATTGGAGTGGCGAAATATATTCCATCGCAAAAAATGATGAACTTGCTATAGGGCAGTATCAAAATGTTTTTGAAAACACTAAGTTTTCAAACCAAGAGATAATTTTAAAGGCACGGTACGGGTTAGGATATTCGAATTTTAATATCCAGCAATTTGAAAAAGCACTTTTTAGTTTTAAAGAGTTCGTTACTAAAGCTTCGCCTCAAAATCAAAACCTAGAGGATGCAACCCTTCGTTTAGCCGACTGCTATTATGTTACAAAGTCATACACCCAAGCGTTGCTCTATTATAAGAAATCTATAAGTTTAAAAACTTCTGATATAGACTACGCTTATCTTCAGTCGGGCAATATTTTTTCAATACAAGGTAATTACAAAGAAGCAATGGATAACTTGGATATGGTTATCAAAAAGTATCCTCAATCACGATTTATCGATGAGGCTATGTTTCAGCGGGCTCAGTTAGATTTCGAGCAAGGCAATTATGCAGTGGCAGTAATTGGATTTACTAAATTAATAGATTCAGGCAAGCCAAGTAAATTTTTGCCTTATGCCTATGTGCGAAGAGCATCATGCTATTACAATTTAAAGGCATATGACAAGACTGCTGCCGATTACGTTTCGGTATTGGATTTATATCCTTCTCATCCTGTGTCCAGCGATGTATTATTGCCGTTGCAAGAGGCATTGACAAACGCAGGAAAGGCGAGCGACTTTGATAAATATCTAGGTCAATTTAAAGCTACAAATCCCAACTCCAAAGGTCTTGAATCAGTTGAATTTGAATCCGCCAAAGAACTTTATTTTAATCAGAATTACGACAAGGCAATTATTAGCCTTTCAAGCTATATAGTGTCGTATCCTGAAAGTTCTAGGATTGGTGAAGCCAGCTATTATAGAGCTGAATCATTTTACAGGCTGAAAGATTACTCAAAAGCAATTGAGGCGTATAAGCAAATGAGTGCATTTGTTGATTTTTCTTTTGCCAATAAAGTGGCCGCTAGAATTGCCGAACTTGAATTTAAAAATGGCAGTTATGAAAAGGCTATCCCTGCTTTTTGGAAACTAAATAAAATGGCGGCTACCAAAAAGGAATTGTTTAATGCCTGGTCTGGCCTAATGGAATCTCACTTTTTGTTAACTCATTATGATTCTGTAGCAGTTTATGCCCATTTGATTTTGGAAAAGGCCAAAGTTAATGCCGGTGCCGAAAATAAAGCATCTCTCTATCTCGGAAAGGCGGCAATGGGCAAAGGTGAAATCGAAAACGCAAAAGATGAATTTTTA
>JANXRR010000629.1 GCA_025356795.1 Bacteroidia bacterium | reverse complement strand
TTAACGGGCCAACCAAGTATTGCAATGGCCATAAAGGGCTTACCTCCCATTGCATAAACATCGCTGATGGCATTAACCGAAGCTATCGCACCAAAGGTAAATGCATCATCAACAATGGGCATAAAAAAATCAGTGGTACTTACTATGCACATGCCATCGCCAATGTCATAAACAGCTGCATCGTCCTTCGACTCATTTCCAACAAGAAGATTGGGGAATATTGTTTTTGGTAAGTCAGAGTGAAGCATAGAATCAAGGACTGCAGGAGAAATTTTACAGCCACAGCCTGCCCCGTGAGAAAATTGAGTGAGTTTTATATCATTCATAGAATTTAATATCTTCGAGTATAGGCCATTAGTTTTAAGCTTAATATTATAATTTAATAATTTGTAATTTTAATTTCTCTTGCCAAAGAGAACACATTATTTCCATCCCAATCTATTTTGAGTTTTACTCTTTCCTTTTTCTTTTCAATACTTCCCAAATAATATTTATCATAGTAAGTTAAGAGAATATCAATAGTAGCAGCCATATCGCCTTGTTGTAATTTTTCTTTGGCTGATTTTAAATGCTGACCTCCTAATCGCTTGGCAATTTTATCCATTGCTTTGGAAAATTCTTCTTTATCGGAAATTCCATATTCAGTTACCAAACGTTGAATGCGAACTTCCTTAGTTACATTCATTTGAAGTAAAGGACTTGTTTGCATCTGTCTCCAGAAGTCAACAGGTATAGAAATTTTTCCGATAGTAATGGATTCATCTTCAACCCAAATGCGTTTTGATAAATCTAATGTGAAAAGATCTTCAAATAGATCATTTTGAAATTGTTCTGTTGAAGGCTGTGGTGGCAGCATTAAGCCACCAAATGCTGATCCTTTATGATTAGCTAAGTTTTCTAAATCCAACACCTGCTCACCAGCCTTTGCTAATGCTCTAAGTAATTCGCTCTTGCCACTACCCGTGCAACCCGTAATTAAAATTAGTTGCGATGGTTTTTGAAAAGTTTGTAAACCAAGTTGTCGATAAGCTTTATAGCCGCCTTTCAATGAGTGTGATTTAATTCTTGCCATACTCACAAACTGGCAGAAATTAGTTGAACGCATACCGCCTCGCCAGCAATTAACTAATACCTCTTTTCCTTGAGCTATTTTTTCGGTATCATTAATGATATCTAAGAGCCGAGGGCCCACCAATCTAAAGCCTTCTTTTATGGCTGTCTGTTGACCTTGCTGTTTATAAGCTGTGCCTACAATAACTCGTTCCTCGTTGGTTAGTAAAGATACGTTAAGCGCTCCGCGAATATGGCCTTCAGAAAACTCTCCTTGCGAACGCACATCAATTACTGGCATAGATTGCCGCAAGGCTAAGAAATCAGCAATTGAAATTTGCATCTCCAAAGATGGCTAAATTATTAAGGCAATTTTAGATATTAGCAGTGGTTTTTAATATCCTCTGATTTTTATAATTTTATTTCAATGAAAAGCTATTCCATAAAACAATTAGCCCTTTATTTTGCAGCTTCGCTTTTAATTTCCCGCCAAGTAATGTTTAAGAAATTTAAATTCGAAAATTTAGAACTGGGGCTAAGAGGAAAAGCCTCAATAAAGAAAAATCTCAACTTCTCTATGAAACTAACTCCAGAGGGTTACTTGCTTAACAGGAGTTTGCCACTCCAGAATTATACGCCAGAGATAGCTTACAAAATGCAAAGTTCGGTTATCAATTTGCGATTAACCTTTTAACCACAGGCTTAATCATTAAATTGTATGCCTATGCTAGTGGCAATGCCCAGGCGAAAACCATAATCCAAATACTTTCCATCTTGAAAGGAAGTAACCGCCTCCAATCTAAAAATGCGAAGTATGCCATCAATGCCGTAGCCCACTTCAGTATAATTTTTAGATGTAGGCGTTGCTAAGTAATTAACAAAAACATTTTCGGTAATGCCCGTTAAGCGTACCATTGGAAAGCGTGTAACCAAAAATTTACGGAAATGATAATGAACATTTGAAATAAAATACTGGTCGCTTGTGCTGAACCTATAATAATCCAACAATCTAAAACTCCCCACCGGATCGGTAGTAACAAAAGGTGTTTTGTTGCCAAGAAAATGTTGATAATCCATGAAGAATAATTTTTCGGTATTGAAAAATTTGCCTGCTTTAAGAGCAACATCGAGCTTGCCACGTATGCCTAACCGCACGCCTTGTTTATAACCAATTTCCAATTGATCGAAGTTTACTTCACTTCCTAGTAAGCCGTCAAACCCTTTTTTATAATCAATGGTAAATAATGGCGAAGTATTTTCTGCTCTAAATTTTCTACCATTGCGCATTCTATATTTTTGCCATGGCCTGGCCTCAAACCCAACGGCAGAAGTAAAGGCAGTATTGCTTACAAAGGCCGTATTGACTAATTCATTGTTGGCAGGAGCATTTGCGGTATAATCTTCTTTGTTCTTTTCAAAAAAAGTGTAGTCAGAAGTATTAAAAAGTTCTTGTCGTCTGGCCCACGTTACCGTTGTATGAAATGTGTACTTGTCATCAAAACGTTTTCTATATTTTGTTTCCACAAAATTGCGCTCATAGAGCTTCATGTAGTTACCTCCTAAAAATAATGAAGTAATATCATTTACGATTGGATGAATTGGATCTGCATCGTTATATTGTTGAATGTACTTACCGCCTTCCACTGTTAAGCGCGAATCTTTAGTGCGATAATCTACCCGTAAAAAGCCAGAGAACACTTTCCTTGAAAAAGCATATCGGCCAACGGGAGTAATTTCAATCCTTTTTACATCAGGCCTTCCACCAAAATCACTCTTATCTCTCTTTATCCATCGCTTATTATAGCTTATTTTATAAATTAGATTCCAACCCTCTACAGTATTGAATCCGCCAAAAGGAGGGTGGATTTGAAAATCAGAAGTACTATTAATCTTATATCGATCACCCGTCAATAAATCCCATGGCTGAAATCCTTTCGACTTAGAGGGTTTAAGTGAATCGCCTTCCTCTCGCTTGCGCTGAACAGTTGAAATGCTATCGTTTTTTATATACCCACGCACCTCCTCTTTATCTAACGGAACGGGGCGAATGTCAGTCCAAAAAGTTGAGTCTTTCTTATATGCCAATGAATCAACTTTAAACGTAGTCTCAGAAATCACTTCGGGTTCTTTAGTTTTCTTCTGTTCTTGTTTCTCATATTCCTTCACCATCTGTTTAAGTTCTTTGTTGGTCACCTCTTTGCCTTCGGTAAGCCGTTGCTGCAATTGCTGACCTTTCTTACTAAACTTGCTTTTAATTTCTTTGGCCTGTTCCTTCTCCAATTTCTCATCAATAATGGTCATCTCTTGAGGTAAGGCCGGGTTTAACGTGATTTTGTAATCTTTGACTGTTGCTAAGTAGTTGAACTGAAATTCGAATCCAAAAACCTTTCCGTTCACATAAAATTGTTGAGAGACGGGAAGCCAAGCCTTATCTTCAATAGGATTGTAGATTGATTTCATATGAACTTTTATACCAAGTTTGCTGGCATTAAGATCTAGGCTATGAATACTCCACCAATCTTCAACAATGTAAATCACGCCATCAAACACATTGTCGCCTTTGGAACGCGGAATTACTTTTATTTTACTGATTTCGTATTTCTGATCCTTAAACGAACCTAAGTATTCAAACTTGTAATATGAAAATGCTGATGGCGAAAGCGGGGTAACCATCTCATTTATTTCGGCTTCATAAAAACTTCCGAAAACATATCCATTGGGTGAAGTATTTCTATCCTTGCCTTGTGTATAAACAGCTATCACCTTTTCTTCAAATTTCTTGGGGCGTGTGTATTTTATTTCGCTTACGGATTCAGAAATAAAGAGCCTGTCTTTAGTAATGCCTTCTTTCTCTAAAGCACGTTTAGCAAGCCAGGGATAGTCAGTCAGCTTACCTTTACCTTTGATATAAACCTTGGCTGAATACTTATCAATTTGTTGTGTATGATACTTGGCTTTTGCTATGGCCTTGCGCATAATTGTATAGGCAGGATCTTCTTTTTGGGCACTTACGGTAACGGTTTGCAAGAGCATAACCTGGGTTTTTAGGATAATATTTAAGGTTATAAAATCGGTAGTTATATCAACCGATCGACTGACTGATTCATATCCAAGAAATTGAAAAATTAATTCATAATGGCCTTGTGATAATTGAACTTCGTAGCGGCCTTGAATATCACTTGCCGCACCTGAACCCGTCTGCTTCACGAAGATGGAGGCATAAGGTAGCACGTTCCCATCATCTGATTTTATTACTCCACGAACCCCACCAGCGTAGGCTGAGAAAATAAAAGAATAACAAACTAATAAGGGGTAAAAATATTTTATCATATTGTTTTTGGCAGAGTATAACTTACTTGACAAGTATTTATGACCAATGTTGTGAACCGTTAATTTTTTTCAATTCTTAGTGAAGACGCTTAAACGACCAAAAAGTTGCTATCCGGTCAAATATAAAATTGCTTAGCGCGAATCATTTGATCTACAACTTCAGAAACAAGGTAACGTATCGACTTATTATTACGGATGCATTTCCTAATATAGGTTGCTGAAATATCCATCAAAGGGGCTTCGATCATTTTTACATTCCGGTGATGATTCAATTCCGTTTCGTTGGCATGTGGCCGTGGGTAAACGTACAATCCATAGTTCTCCAAAATAAATTCGTAGTTCTTCCACTTCGGCAAGTTCTCGAGATTATCGGCACCAATAATTATTTTAAATTCTTTGGTTGGATGCTTTTCCGTTAAGTGTGCCAAGGTGTTAACGGTATAGCTGGGCTTGGGGAGATGAAACTCCACATCTGATATCTCAAGTTTATAATGGTCGGAAATTGCCGCCTTCACTAAATCATACCTATCAAATTCATGTAATAATCCTTTGCTTGGCTTCAATGGGTTTTGAGGTGAAACAACAAACCATACTTTATCGAGGTCAGTATTTTCGGCCATTACATTGGCAATAATCATGTGGCCAATATGGATGGGATTGAATGAACCAAAGAAGAGGCCTATTTTTTGGTTTGTGTTCATGGTTGCCAAAGTTAATACTAGGAACTTTTGTATCTAAACTACATTCAACCTTTTGTTAGTTTAAAATCAATAAACCTTTTATTTCAAAGCGTTAGTAAAAATGTGAAAATGAACGATGCCCTTCAACGGTGGATTTTGAACTCATCATAAAGCCGTTGTGCTTCTGCTAGCGATTTTTGCAGCTCCTCGTTCACCAGCACCACATCAAATTTATCTTGAAAAGACATTTCGAACTCAGCCTTAAACAGCCTTCTGGATAAACTTTCCATTGATTCTGTTCCTCTATCATTTAGCCTGGCTGTTAAAACCTCAAGGGATGGAACTTTGACAAAGATTGCCAGGCCTTTGTAACCAAAATATTTTTTAAGATTGATGCCGCCTTTTACATCTACATCGAACACTACGTTTTTGCCTGATTCCCAAATGCGCTCAATCTCCGATTTTAGTGTGCCATAGAAATTTCCTTCATATACTTCTTCCCATTCTACAAACTCATCTTTGTCTATTTTACTTTTGAATTCAGTGGGTGAAAGAAAATAGTAGTCTTTTCCGTTTTGTTCAATTCGGCCTCTGCGATCGCGAGTGGAAGCGGAAATGGAAAAACCTAAATCCGTATTATTTTCAAGAAGATGTTTAACGATAGTTGTTTTGCCAGAACCAGAAGGAGCGGAGAAAATGATTGCCCGGCCTGCCATCAGAGCGAAAGTTGCTGATTGATTTTTTGTTTGATTACTTCTATTAAATCATGAGGTGCCTCACCTGCGCAGCATTTCGATTTTAATAGTTCTTTGATGGTAGCATCTATATTGTAAGATTTAAAACACGGCAAGCATTTAGCCATGTGAAATTTAAAATACTCTTTCTGGTCGGCACTTGCTTGCTCGTCAAGAATGATCTGAAGCATTTGCATGCACGAAGGCTTGGTTCCATCGGCTTGAATGAAAGGATTCACTTGTTGACTCATAATTTTTAATTATTGTAACCCATTTGTTTTGCGTACACGCTCAATTTTTCTTTCAGCAATTGTCTTGCTCTATGTAACCTGCTTCTTACAGTGCCGATTGGGATGTCCAATATTTTGGCCATTTCTTCGTATTTAAATCCTTCAAGATCACATAAAATAATTACCGTTCTAAAATCTACTTCTAGGCTATTGAGCGCATTCGAAATTTCATCGCCCATCATATCCTTTAAAGATTCCACACGCAAGTCTGGAGTAATCTGCCTGTCTACATCTTCTGAATTGTAATACGTTTCAACTTCTTGATAATCTACTTTTGATGGTTCTTTGCTTTTTTTACGGTAATCGTTAATGAAACTATTTTTCAGAATGCGGAACAGCCAAGCCTTTGCATTAGTTCCTGTTTGGAATGATTCTATGAAGCGATATGCTTTCATGTAAGTATCTTGAACCAAGTCTTTTGCATCATCGCGATCAAGGGTGAGGCGATACCCAAAATTATACATAGAGTGGATGAGCGGAAGAAATTCATTGGTGAAGACTTCGTTTTTCTCCTTTTCAGTGTAGCTAATACGTTGCGTGTCTTCCATAAAAGATCAAAAATAAGTGAAAAGCATGAAATTCACACTTTCCATTTAATCATACTATTTTATAATTTCTATACTCTCCTATTCTCAGGCCTGTTAGTATCTTAATGAAACGCTTAATTTTTTCCTTATGAGTATAATTTTTTCTGGAAATATCGTGATCAAATTTCCAGTTAAGTCTTTCTATTCTTTCGATCATAACTGCAGGGTGAGTTTCTTTAAACAAATTAAGTGAATCAATCTTACTAAAGTTATATTCATCGGCAAGCTCCACATTCGATTTTATCTGGTCATCAGTATAGTAATACTTAAAATAGCCTTCCACTTTTTTTTGCATTGTTCGTGCATCTTTTACCCAACCGTAATGATAGATGGAAGCATTAATCAATTTTACTTTTAACTTCTCATTTGGAAATTTCCGAAATCCTTGTGCATCGCGATAACTAAATATCTTTTTATTGTTTTTGATGATTCTTATTTCCCTGCGATACCATTGCCATGAATCGCCCAGGTAATCATAAGATCCATAAAAATGTTGGTAGTTAAATAGAAGTCCTTCTACCTTTTCATCATCTTTATATCGAACCAGAGCAGCGCTAATAGTGGCATAATATTTCTCGTGAACCACCTCGTCTGCTTGAATATAAAATGCCCAATCGGCATCAGATGAAATGGCTTGAAATGCTTTATCTGTTTCAACGGCAAAGGTTCGTCCACCTTCTCGTTTGCTATCATCCCAATTTGAGTGTATGATTTTTATTTTAGTTGAATGTATACTTTCAATCAACGCTATGGTTTCGTCTTCAGAGTTTCCAACGGCAACAATAACTTCATCGCAAAGAGGTAGAATCGATTGAATGGCTTCCCTTATGGGATAGTCATATTTAATGGCATTCCTTATAATGGTAAATCCACTGACTTTCATTGCTGATCAGCGTTTATAGATTTCCACATCGCGGCAAGTGCCTCCCAAACTCTTTCAAGGGTAATTCGTTTCAATAACTCATGGGTTTGATGATTGGATAATCTTCTATTGTTGTAATGATCTAATTGATCAGGAAGCTGAGTTACTCCTACATTCCAATCACCGTAAGGAGCCCAACCAATGGAAGTGTTGATGCAAACTACCGGAGTGCCAACTGCATAAGCCACATGCATAACTCCTGAATTGTTACATAGACATAATTTTACGTTGGCTAACAAAGCTGCTAACTGATTGACCGTAGTTTGGGGTGCAAGTGTAGCGCCTCTTCCAATTAGTTTTACTATATCAACGGCATGAGCCTCGTCTTGTGGAGAGTAGGTAACCAAAATATTTTTGCCAAACTCCTCAATAAACCTTTTGGCTATGTTAACAAACCTATCTTGAGGCCATGCTTTTAAAGGTGTGCTGGCAATAGGGGTAAGTATTAAAGTATTGGATCCATCAAGTTTACTGTTTTCAAAATACTGTGTGGCCCAAAGTTTATCAGCATTACTGATGTGGATGAAAAGTTGTGGGTTCTGTTTTGGCAGGCCAGCCGATTGAACAATTCTTAAATTAAGTAAATACTCATGACAGTTGGCTTCTTCTTTGGTTTTTGATGGTGCGAAATTGTAGAGCTTGCGAAGCCACCAAGGCCCAGCACCAGCAGTGTATTTGCTGCCCCCTAAGATGGTCAACAATCCAGAAACCTCTGAAACCCATCGCATATTAATAATTAAGTCAAACCTTCTGCTGCGAATTGTGGAAAGCAATTTTATATATCCAAGCTTTGTTTTTAGGAAAGCTTTCTCGTCAATAATTTCGTCTACAATAGTTCCTTGTGGGCAAATCTTAAAAGCGAGATGATCTGATAATAAACATATATAAGCCGTAGGATACCGTCTTCTCAAAGCAAAGATTCCAGCCGTGCCAGCAAGCAAATCGCCAAGCGCACCTCGTTTAATAATTAGAATTGATTTATGATCCACAGGTTTTTAAGTGCTGCAATTTTAGCAGCTACTCTATTGAAATCCTATCAATAGGTGGCAAACTCTCTCTCCTTTTTAAGTTCCTGAGCAAATTCATTCAGTTTTTCTTTTACTTGATGAACTGTAATTGAATTGATGCAAGCACAGCTTTTTATGGCTCTGCAATCATTACAATTTTTATCAAGCACTAAATAAGTTGAATGTCTTCCCAAAGGCATCCATCTTCCAGGATGAATTGGTTTCATGGGAGAATAAATTCCGAGGGCTCTTTTTCCTAGGGCAGATGCTAAATGTAAAACCCCAGTGCTGCATGCAACTAAACCATCTGCCTGATTAATAAATGAGCT
>JANXRR010000563.1 GCA_025356795.1 Bacteroidia bacterium | reverse complement strand
TTCGTAGCCCTTTAATTGATTGAATGACCATGTCATTGCTCCATCTATACTTCTACCCAACCAGCCTTTGCTGCCACTCACCCAAATCACGTTATCATCAACAACGGATAATCCTCTAAAACTTGATTGAGTGCCAGTATTGACAGGGGTAAAAGTTATTGACTTGTTTTGAGCTATGCTGAGGTGAACCATGAGCAGAAAAGCAACCGTTAAGCGTGTCATGATTATTCAAATGATATTTCTTTGGCAAAGCCCATGGCTGTAAAACGGATGCCTAATCGTAGAGAGTCTGTAGAGCATTTGGGTCCACTAATCCAATAGAAGAAAAATTTTTGATTGCGTTTGTAAAGTTCATTTTGATCAGGCTTGCCAAGCAATTTCACGATTTGCATTTCGCTCAATCCTTGAAGCTTGGCCTTTTGTTCTTTGAGTGGTTGAAGCATAGCAGCGCGATCTCCTTTGCAACCACTCTTGTCATTCTTCCAACGCTCTTGATCTACATTTGCTAATGAAGGCAGGGGCCGATCGCAGGAAATAAAAACAATAGAAAGCAACAAAGTGAAAACGCTAATAAATTTCATAGATAGATGTTTTTCCAAAGGTAAGCGTTTATGGAATGCAACGCGGAGCCACAATTTTTAACACATACTTTTGTTAAGTCTATGGAAAAAAATGTTTATATTTTTTAATGCCCACTAGAAAATATATTCTTTTGATGCGAAAGCCTGTCATGAATTCAATCCCGAAAAGGAAAAAAATTGCAATTGAAAGTACAATGAGGGTAAGGTTAAATGAGCAATTGGTTTACTTTTGTGTTTCAAAGTTATTCTTCTTATCCTAATTTGTTTGAATTGTATGATCGCTAACATTTTTAAAGGCGTTTGGTTTTTTTCACTAGTGGGTTTGGTTGCTGTTTTCTTTTACGTTTATGCTTCGCTTCCAGAAAGTGTGATTATCTATGGTGACCTTGAGCCGGTTAGGATTTCAAAAGAGCTTTTATTTTATGTTTCCATAACCTGGGTAGCCATTTGGAATGTACTCGTGTATTTAATTCCCAGTATTGTGAAACCAGCCACAAAATTTATGTGGTGGTTATTGGGCCTTGTCATTTGTTTGAATTTATTTTTTCTCATCACCATTAGTTTTATAAATGTGTTCAATAGCAACGAGCGCTACAACTATGACAGCATTGGGTATATAATTTACGGTAGCCTGAGTTTGTTAGCCATTTGGAGTGCGAGCTGGCCAGTATATGTTTTTTTTCAAAAAATTATTCGTAAAGAACCCGTTTGATAGTTATTTGCTGAGTCAGTGACTATCAATTTGTTAATCCCCTTTCCATCTACTTTTGGATACCCAGGTGACAAAAATCAGTCTCTTGACATATTCCCTGAATTTATTTTATTAGCCGAAATTTTGTGGAACGATGCCTTACCTTTGGACTGTTTTGGAGCTGAAGCCGCATGAGCTTTTGAGTTTTAGAACGGCTTAGCTTAAGGCTCGTAACGCACAACTAAAGAAACGCATGGCAAAAGATAATTCAGAATACAACGAATCCAGTATCCGCTCGCTCGATTGGCGAGAGCATATTAGGCTAAGACCCGGAATGTACATAGGTAAGCTGGGCGATGGCTCGGCCAAAGACGATGGCATTTATGTATTGGTAAAAGAAGTGATTGATAACTCCATTGACGAGCACATGATGGGGTATGGTAAAAATATAGACGTAAAAATTACCGATCAGAAAGTTACCGTGCGAGATTTTGGTCGTGGCATACCCTTGGGTAAAGTGGTAGACGTAGTTTCAAAGATAAATACTGGTGCCAAGTATGATAGCGGTGCTTTTCAGAAATCTGTGGGATTGAATGGCGTTGGTACGAAAGCCGTTAATGCTTTGTCTAACTATTTTAAAGTAGAGGCCTACCGCGAAGGGCAGGGCAAGTTTGCAGAGTTTAAGAAAGGCGTGCTTGTTACTGAATCGAAAATTACAAAAAGTGCCGAGCGGAATGGAACCTATGTTGAGTTTGAACCAGATAATTCGATGTTCAAAAACTATCATTTTATTCCTGAATATTTAGATGATTTGATGTGGAACTATGCCTTCTTAAATGCAGGTTTAACAATCAACTACAATACGCGAAAATTCTTCTCTAAAGATGGGTTGCTCGATCTCTTAAAACAAAAAACGGATCCGGAAGAAATTCGTTATCCTATCATTCATTTTAAAGGCAACGATATAGAAGTGGCGTTAGCCCATGGCAACCAGTATGGCGAAGAGTATTACTCGTTTGTAAACGGACAGAACACTACTCAAGGTGGTACTCACCTAGCAGCTTTTCGCGAAGGGTTTATCCGGGGTGCTCGCGATTTTTATAAGATAGATTTTGATGCTTCTGATATTCGTGCAAGCATAATAGCCGCTGTTGCCGTTCGCGTGCAAGAGCCCGTGTTTGAATCACAAACCAAAACAAAACTTGGTTCCATGAACATGGCACCAGAAGGACAGTCAGTAAAAAGCTTTGTAGGTGATTTCGTTGCGAAAGAACTTGAGATTTATTTGCATAAAAATCCAACCACAGCAGAGGGAATGCTAAAGCGCATACTCCAATCCGAACGCGAGCGTAAAGAAATTGCTGGTATTAAAAAACTAGCGAACGAGCGTGCTAAGAAGGCCAATCTTCACAATAAAAAATTGCGTGATTGCCGTTTTCATTTTGATGATAGCAAGGGAGATAAGAATAAAGATTCAGTAATCTTTATTACGGAAGGAGATTCTGCCAGCGGCTCTATCACCAAATCTCGCGATGTAGAAACCCAAGCAGTTTTCAGTTTGCGTGGTAAGCCACTGAATTGTTATTCACTTACCAAGAAGGTAGTGTATGAAAACGAAGAATTCAATCTACTGCAACATGCGTTGAATATTGAAGATGGCTTAGAAGGGCTTCGTTATAACAAAGTGATTATTGCTACCGATGCGGATGTTGACGGTATGCATATTCGCTTGTTGCTAATGACTTTCTTTTTACAATTTTTTCCTGACCTTGTAAAAGCAGGGCATGTCTACATTTTAGATACACCGCTTTTCCGTGTTAGAAATAAAAAGGAAACGATTTATTGTTATAGCGAAGAAGAGAAGCAAGTTGCGGTTTCAAAACTAGGAAGCAAGCCTGAGATCACACGGTTTAAAGGTCTGGGTGAAATTTCGCCTGATGAGTTTGGAGGTTTTATAGGTGAGAACATTCGCCTCCAACCTGTAATACTTGGTAAGGATAGCCACGTGATAAAGTTACTTGAATTTTATATGGGCAAGAACACACCTGATCGACAGGATTTCATTATCGAAAATTTGCGTGTGGAGTTAGATATGGTGAAAGCGGAAGAACCCGTTGAAGAAGCTGAAGAGTAAGTGCAAGAAATTCGGTCATTTTG
>JANXRR010000535.1 GCA_025356795.1 Bacteroidia bacterium | reverse complement strand
ATAATTTCCCCATAAAAGATATTGGCTTTTAGGAAGGTCTTTAAATCGATTCAGCCAAATAAATTGCGCGCTCACCAAATGGCCAAAAATGAAAATAATCTTTTCATCAGTAACCCGTTGGCTTTGCAGGCACGCTAACACTCTTCGATTGGCCCATGCATTGTAGTGGTAAAGTTTTAGGAAATAGGATTTAGTCATTACTTTTAAACAGTTTTTTAAACATTAGTTGAGATAAATAGTTTTTATTCCAGAAACAAAATTATGAAATGTAAATTAACAAAAGACAAAGCTCGTAATACAGTTCTATATGTTTCGCTGCTATGCATTTCCTCATTTATGCATGCTCAAAATAAATTTCCAACGGAAGATATTGAGCCTTATTACGATCTTTCTTTCACCAAAACTGAGCGCGACTCTTTGCTTTCCAATCTACAAGACTATCAAAAATCGTTTCAGGATATCCACAGGTACAAATTAAAAAATAGCGTGGGCATGTCATTAGTATTTGATCCAATCCCTGCGGCTTTCACTATTGAAACACATCAAAAAGATATTGATTGGGGCTTGGCAACCGAGGTGAAAATGCCCGAAAATATAAATGATATTGCCTTCTATCCTGTTTACAAGCTTGCTGTTTTGTTAAAAACTAAAAAGGTAACGTCTACTCAATTAACAAAACTTTATTTAAGCCGAATTAAAAAATATGGAGATACCCTTCAATGTATTATTACGGTGATGGAAGATTCAGCCCTTAAACAGGCTAAGCGGGCTGACGATGAAATTGCAAACGGCAAATATAGAGGCCCCTTACACGGAATTCCTTACGGGATTAAAGATCTTCTTTCCGTGGAGGGAATTGAGACCACATGGGGTGCTGCCCCCTACCGAGGCCAAGTGCTTGATAAAACTGCAACCATTATAAAAAAATTGGAAGATGCAGGGGCAGTGCTGCTCGGTAAATTAACATTGGGAGCGCTTGCTATGGGCGACATTTGGTATGGCGGTGTTACTAAAAATCCTTGGGATTTAAAGCAGGGTTCGAGTGGCTCCTCTGCTGGCTCTGCTTCCTCTACTGTTGCCGGGCTTGTGGCCTTTGCCATTGGCACAGAAACACTAGGTTCAATAGTTTCGCCCTCCACACGATGCGGTGCAACTGGCCTTCGCCCTACCTTTGGTCGCGTAAGCCGAAATGGTGCCATGGCCTTGAGTTGGAGCATGGATAAAATTGGTCCTATCTGCCGATCTGCCTTTGATTGTGGAATTGTGATGAATGTAATTAGAGGCATAGACCCGCTTGATCCCTCCACTCGCACTGCCGCCTTCAACTACAATTCAAAAACAGATATTAGAAAATTAAAAGTAGGATACCTTCAAAATTTATTTGAAAGTACTTATCCTACCAAAACGAATGATCAAAAAATGCTGGAGGCAATAAAATCATTAGGCGTTGAACTTATACCTCTGGATATTAGTACAGAGCTTCCTCTCAGTGCAGTAAGGCTAATGCTTACCGCAGAGGCTGCAGCAGCATTTGATGAGCTTACCCGATCCAATCGCGATAGTTTGCTTACCGATCAGCGCAAGTTTGCTTGGCCCAACACGTTTAGGGCAGCCCGTTTTATTCCAGCTGTTGAATACATCAATGCTTCGAGAATACGAACTGAATTGATCCAAGAATATTATGAAAAAACCAAAGATTTCGATGTGATTGTCACACCTAGTTTTGGTGGCTCTCAATTGTTGCTAACCAACCTTACGGGCAATCCTTGCTTGGTTATACCCAATGGTTTTAACGATAAGGGAAGCCCGACAAGCATATCATTATTAGGAAAATTATTTGGAGAAGCTGATTTAGTTCTATTCGCAAAAAAAATTCAAGATGCCACTGGGTGGGAGGAGAAAGTTCCACCTTTGTTTAAGGAGTAATTATTAGCGCAGTGGTAAGTAATAAACCTATCATTTTGTTAGCCACACATCAACTTTAGTTCACCTAGCATGGCTGCAAACCTATTTTTTTGGGAGTAGCCCACTATTAAGGTGCAGTGATCCACCTTTAAGTTGGATTTGTAACTATTGTAGGTATATAACGTCAATGCTAAACAAACTCCAAGTAATGAACCCAGCAAATACAACGACCAGCCACTTTGAAGATTTTAAAGTAAACGTGAAACTCAAACTTGCTGCTCTTTGGACATCAGTAACGCTCTGTTATTTGTATTGCGATTATTTTGAGTTGTACGTTCCAAAAAAAGCGGAAGGTTTAATAAATGGCACAAGTTTGCTAGATACCCCGACTAAACTATTGGGCGCCTCAGTCTTACTGGCTATTCCCGCAGTAATGGTGTTTCTCTCCATTGCATTAAAACCCATGTTAAGTAGATGGTTGAATATTAGTGTTGGGATATTTTTCACCGCTATTATGGTGTTGATAGGAGTTTTTTCACTTACTCCTTGGCTTGCTTTTTATGTGTTCTTTGCACTATTAGAAAGCATACTCACATCGCTTATTGTTTGGTATGCATTCAAATGGCCTAAGCAGGTCCACCTAAAATGAACAATGTCAGGTTGAGCTTGTCTAAACCAACATTCGATAAACCCAGCCTGACAGTTCCTCACTACTTTTTCAACTTAACCCCAAATAAAAGCCTCATTATGTTAAACGGCCGAATGCATAGCAGATAAAAGCCTACACAACTCGTAAGGGTAAGAAAGCAGATGCTCCAGTACTTTGCAGCAATGCTCCAATCTAATTGGCACACAAAGTAACCAATAGCAATAATTACAGATTGGTGAAGTATATAAAAAGGATATAAGGCTTCACCAATAGTTGATAACCATTTATGAGGTTTATTCAAATGATGTTGACCAAAAGCAATGATAGTAATGACGGTAAACCAACTTACAAAAATGGCTATCACATCAAAAGTCGTTTCAACCGTATCTTCTGGCCAAGGCAATGCAATCAAACCGCGGAAATGGAAGTAAACTATATAAAACGGAATCAGCGAAAATACTAACGCAACCAATAGAGCTTTTCTGTTTGAACCTATTACTTCCCAAAGTTTTTGGCTTGAATAACAAATTATGCCCAAAAGGAAAAAGATAAAATAGTAAGTGAAAAAAGCCCAATCATTATAAAGTGAATGAGTTTCTTCGGGAAAATAGGGGCGCAAAAAAATCTGTGTGATCAAAATAAAACTTGAGGGAATAAAAAGTAATCCCGCAGGACTTGACAGCAATTTGAAAACAACATTTTTAAATTTCTCTGATTTTGGTGACCTAACAAATTTCAAAAAAGGAATTGTAATCAACGAGTAAACCAATAGGTATAAAATAAACCATAGGTGATGCCAGCTTAGGCTTCCGCCTTCTGGATAGGGTTTGAACTGAAATACTGTTTTATAAAAATCCCAATAGCTGCTAAACTGATTTATTCGTTCGTAATAAATCTGTGGTGGCACTACCACCAGCATGCCAAACAAAAGCGGAATAAAAAGCCTTTTGAAACGCTCACCGGCAAATTGCGAAGAGGTTCTTTTGCCAAGAGCCATAAAGGTGCCCGCTCCGGAAATAAACAAGAGCAACTGCATGCGGAAGTTGTGAGACCAGATCATCCAGTATTGAAAACTTACTGTCGTCTCATTGTTTTTTACATGCCAGCCCCAAGTATTGAACCACATGCCTGTGTGGAAAAATAAGAGAATGGCGATGGCAATAAAACGAAGCCAGTCAAGGTCGTACCTTCGTTGGTCGTTGATGGTTAGTGGTTGTTCGGTAACAATGGAAGTGTTCATGGTGTTTTTAATTTTGATCAAAGGAACGAGGCCTTTGGCATCAAGTTAGCCCGATTTTATAGTGTAGGAGGGCGATTTTATAAAGTCGAACGGTCTGTTTCCCAAAAAGGGTCAGTTGGAATCCTAAATCAAATCAAGCAAAAGCATAATAAAGAATAACTGCAGTAAGAGCGCCTGCCACAAAAAGTAAAAGCCCACTGACTCTTTTTTTCTTTAGATAGAAAATCATAACAAAACCCGTTATGGAAACCAGAATCATAAGTATGGCTGATATATCGATTACAAGTGCCCAAGTTGGTTTTGTGTCACGTGCTTTATGCAAGTCGTTGAAAATGGCGATCGATCCTGGGGCAACTATCGTAAGATCATAGTTTCCGGTTTCTCTTTCAATAAATACATCTGCAGAATAACCTGGTCCTTTAAAAGTCGCTGTGCATTGGCTTTCATCGGAAGTAAAACTGGCAACGGGTGCTTTTATGTTGTATACTTTTCTGAGGTGTTCAACAATAGCCAATTTGTTTATCGACAAGGTGTCTGTTCCTCTTACCCACTGCGCATTAAGTTGAGACGTTACATTTTGTGATTTCGATTTGCCTACAAACCAATACGGATGATTCAAGGTGATACCCGTTACAGCAAAAAACAACAATGAGGCAAAACTGAACATCGACAAATAAATATGAAGCCAACGGGTCCAAGTGGCAATGTCTCTTTTAATCATCTCTCAATAGTCGATGTTAATCTTTTTGAACTTTACGGTAATCAAGAGAAGCAGAAACGATTTCGACTCCTGAAGGCAAATCAATATGAGTTGCTTTGTTGTTCCACTCTATTTCTTTCTTGATCAGTTGGTAGGTTCCATGTTCCCGAGCTGCTTCCAGATAGATGGTATATTTTCCTGCTGCTACTTGCTTTCCTTCATTGTTCTTTCCGTCCCATTTCAAAGTATACTTTCCTGCCGAGCGTGTTGCTCCCGTCACAGATTCTGTTTGTGTTGGGTTTTGCATAAATAAATCACCGTGCTTACTATACCACCTCCGCAAATCATGAAGCCACCTTGGTTTGTTATACCACAACGCTACATTACGAATAGATTCTTTGTTGTCATCTTCAACCCACACTGCTACGAAGGGTCTATGCGATCGCCCTTCAAAACTTGCGAGTTCTAACTCAACTAGTAATTCAAAATCAGGATCTCCTTTAATGGCAGCGTGCAAAGTAGTTGGCTTTTCAATATTATTTTCTATTTCCAAATTTTTCCACCCACTGCTTGAAATCTGCTCACCAGATTTTGTGATGATTAAGTATTCTATGCCAGAAATAGTTTTGGTAAGTTGTTCACTTTCTTCCAGTGTTAGAATGTTAAAAGCCGTAGCCAATGCGCCCGCGTCAACTGGATTATCTGCAATAACGGTTGAACTAATTATTTCCTTCACGGGCAGCGCAGTGCGCGCATCCACTATGTGAGAGTACCATTCCTTTCCAACCTGAAATCCTCTTCTATAATTTCCGCTTGTGGCAATGGCTTTGTTTCCTACTTTAAGCCTGGCAAGCGGTTGATCATTTTCTGAGTGTGCTTTTGGATCCGCTATTTTTATTTGCTCTTGTTGGTTGCCCACAATTTTTATGTCTCCGCCAATATTCAAAACTGCGTATGTTATCCCAGGAAGACTCATCACTTTGTCGGAAGCCTTATTGATTATATAGCTTTTCACGAATGTGTTCAATAGTAATGGTTCGGTTGTTAAATGCCGAGCAGTTTGATCTTTAACATTTAGGGTCCAATGTTTCTTATTCATGGCAGCCACATCGCTTATCAATTCATGTTGAGTAGGGATTGCGTTATTCTTAACCGCTTGTTTCCAAGAAGCTATTGCTACCGCTGCGGATGCATTGAGTGCTCCATTTGTTCTGGTTGTCCATTCATCAAACAAGGCAAGAACTTCAAAAAGTTCTTTCGAAATTGGCACATCGATATTATGAGTCTGCTGCCACAAACTCACTTCACTCAATTTATCGTAGCTGCTAAGTATTTTGTTTAATCGATCTATTTCAGCAAGTGCAATTTTCTCTGCTTTTTCAGAAAGTTTTTCAGAGGTAGCCTCAACTTTTAATTCAAAGGAGGTTCCCAATACATTTTCATAATTCGAAGAATAAATCTTTACCGCTGGGGCAGAACCAGATAGTACAAAGAGAAGCGAAAAAGCCGCAAGCATTTTGATTATGTTATTCATGGATAAAATTTGTAGTTAGACAAATGGACAGGCAAAATTATTCCGCCTTCCATAAAAATGATTGACAAAACTAATTCCTCCACTCACTTGGTGTCATTCCTGTCAATTTCTTAAACGCAGTATTGAAAGATGATTTAGAGTTATAGCCTACTTCTTCGGCAATCTCTTCTACTTTAATGTTTGATTTTTCTTTCAATAAAATTTTCGCCTCCTCAATTCTGTATTCAGCTGTCATTTCAAAAAAACTCTTTCCCAATCCATCATTAATAGCCTGGCTGAGCTGGTGAACTGTTAGCTTTAGATGGTTTGCTAATTCTGGCAAAGAGAAATCAGATTTCAAAAAAGGCTTATCTGCCTCCATCACATGCTTCAGTCTTTTTAAGATTTCATTTTGATCGTCTCGAGAAAGTGAAGAGCTTTTGTACTTCTGCTGCTGGG
>JANXRR010000428.1 GCA_025356795.1 Bacteroidia bacterium | reverse complement strand
GATCCTGTTGCTTTCTTTACAGATAACAAAGCAGTTGAAGGTGATAAAGAAATTACTTACGAGTGGCAAGGAGCTATGTGGCACTTTGCGACTAATAAGAATAAAGATTTGTTTGTTGCTGATCCTGAAAAGTATGCACCTCAATACGGAGGATACTGTGCTTACGGTACCGCAGATGGCCACAAGGCTCCAACTGAAACCGATACTTGGACGATATATAACAACAAGCTTTATTTCAACTACAACCTGAAAGTAAAAGACTTGTGGAACAAGGACAGACCCGGGTTGATTAAAAAGGCTGACGATCAGTGGCCGAAGATAAAAAAAGACTAGACTAGTAATTCTAGTAATTAAAGACGTCCGAGATGTTAAGCTCTCGGATGCTTTTTGTTATTCAATAACCGCATTAGCTGACACCTCATTGATAGCATAGAAATTCATCCAAAAGCCATGATGGCCTCCAACGCCACCAAGTACCAATTCATAATAGAACGGAGGGGTAATAATGGGAAATAGTAGGCTCGGCATTGCCATAAATAGTTGCCCCCGATGAGCGGTGCGTACGCACCGAAGGGTGGTGCGGTCGCACGGATGCCGCGTGCGGTGCCACCGAGCGTGCGTGGCTACGCACCCATAACGCGTGCGACTGCACGGATGAACGGTGCGTACGCACCTAAGGCGCGTGCCATGCCACCGAAGCGTGGTGCGACCGCACTAATGACCCGTTCCACCGCACCGAAGAGGCGTGCGTACGCACCGATGGCCCGTGCGATTGCACGGAAGACTGGTGCGAAGCGAAAAAGGCTTAAATTGGGTTTTTTGATCGTTTCGGGCAGGTGTCAAGACACCTCAAAGGTGTCAGACGCCTAATCGGCTATAAAATCTGGACTGGAAATTCGGAGGAATTACCGAAGAGGCGTGCGAACGGGAAAGTCTTTTTAGGGCAAGCGTCAAGACACCTCAAAGGTGTCAGACGCCTAATCGGCTATAAAATCTTGGATTGGAAATTCGGAGGAATTACCAAATAGGATTCTTCTAATAATCTCTGCCAATTGATATCTATATACTGATACGCAGTTTCTCTTTTGCACAGTTGAGTTGCGCCTTTTCCAAGATACTCTGGTAAAGAAGACCAAGGCCAATCTTCAAGCCGATCAACAAGATTTGACCTTAATGGATTTTGATGAATATAATGAAAAGCAGTAGAAAGATATACATCCACACATTTGAACTTAGTTTTCTGCTGGAAAAGATTGCCTGTAATTGATTCTTGCTTTTGAATGGCCTTCGCATAAGAACTTAATAGTAACCGAATGCCCTCTGTCAGCGCGTTTATTGGTATCGGTTTTTCCTTGATAATTTTGGCGGAGGCAGCATTTGCTTTTACAAGAAAGTGAAAATGATTTGGCATTAGGCACCATGCCAACAAGTCTGCATTCGGGGCTATATATTTCTCCACCTTTTGCAAAAAGAAATGATAGTTGCGTTCTTGAAAAAAGACGGTTTGCTTATCGTTGCCACGATTATAGATATGATAAAAACTGCCCTCTGTGAACTGCATAGTTCAAAGATAAAGAAGGTTTCCATAATGGTAAGGCAAGTTAGGTGCGAAGTTAGGCGTCTGACACCTTTGAGGTGTCTTGACGCCTCCAAGAGAGGAGGTTCAAGAGTCTTGTTACCGATTAAATAAATGAATGATAAATTTATAAATACCGGCAGTAAGAGGAAATGCAACTACACACCAAATTAATGATCTAGCACTATTGTGATCATCATCATTTTCTTTGAACAATATGTCGGCAAAAAATATCAGTGTTTTATAACACGCTTTCCATAGCCCTAATTTATAAAGCAGGCGATCGACAGAAATGGCAAGTCCTAAAGTCACGCCACATAATAACAAGAAAATTGCTATCCAATCTATCCAAGTCATTTCCATAATAGTTACTTTCTTAAAGTATCAGAGTTATTGCCTGAAACATTTATACTGCTACACTTGACTAAAAACACTTAACTTAAATATACTAAATCTTCTATTTCAAATAATTTAGTCCTTAGCCATTCATACTTGATTTTTACATTGCTATCTTCATTTTTAATTCCCTCACTAATGACTGGCATAATTACATTAAGGTACATTTTCATGGCTTTTTCGAGAGCTATCTTTTGAATAGGGTCAGTGGCCGCTTTTAATGATTTATTTGTAGAATTTAGCCGTTTGAAAATATCTAAATAATAAAAGCCACAATAATCATAGGATATATATCTGCTTAACCAACTCATTTCAGATTTGGAAATGCCTTCAATCATCTTTTGATCAAAAGCTATTCTTGGGTATTTCGCTTTCTTTTCAAGCTCATAGGCTTCAACAAGACCGGGACCAAAAACTTTGTTATTGTCTATATATAAATCACCAACACAAACACCTCCTCTAATCACAATTTTCTTGTTGAATAATGAATATTGAAGAACAGACAAACTTTGACAAAGGAATGAAAGGGTATAAGCCAGACTAACATCCACTAATTTTTTCATTGGATATGACCAGACAACACAATCCGAAAAAAATATTAGTTCTTGTTCAGACTCAGAAAACGAATATTGAGCGGGCGGGTCTTTTGATATATCCTTGGCAATTTCAAAATACCACTCACTATGCTGGGTGGCATTCTTTACTAATTTATTGAATTCCTCATATACAGCGTTAACACGGTCAAAATCATTTGATCCGACCATACTTTTAAATCCTAGGATATCTATAAAGGCAACAATTCTTTTTGAGTAGGACATTGTTAATTGTTTGGTGCCCTATCGACCTATCATACCAAACTGCTTCCCGATAGTTTTCAATAACGCGAAATATTTTCAAAACTAAAATTATAACAAAAATTTGAAGGGCTTTTCCAAAAACCTATTTTATAATTTTCACTACTAAAATCACTTGAGCTGCTTATAGATTAAAACACTTAAAAAAAACCATTGACTTCCGTTTAACGAAGGAGAAGGCGTCTGACACCTTTGAGGTGTCTTGACGCCTCGAGGAAAAACGAAAAAGCCCAGAAATACTTCCGGGCTTTCTTAGTCTCACTAATGAGAAAGGCGTCTGACACTTTCAAAGTGTCTTGACGCCTCCATCTAAAATGGGTACTCTCCCTTAGCAATAATGTGGTTGGCAATTCTTCTTCTTGCTTCTTTCAAATTGAATGGGTCAATCTTGGTGAAGCGCTTCAAGCCCAGTTGCATAAAGCGAAGTTCGTCTCCTTCCGCGAAAGCGTAAATAGCTTGCTTGCCTGCACCTGCCGCCTTTTCAATAGCATAATGCAAATACACAATTGCCATATCTTTTTCAACTGCGCAAGCTGCCTCGCCACGTATACCAATTAGCTTTTCCACTCTCAACAACACAGATTCGGCTGCGTAACTTTCAATCAGCATGTCGGCCAGGTTCATAAGCACTTCTTGTTCTTCAGAAAGTTTCATCATGAACTTCTGTACCGCTGCCCCCGAAATCATAAGGCCAGCTTTTTTTAAGTTAGCCAATGCTTTTTTCTCCTTCGCAAATAGAGCACTGTCATCGGCACTACCAAAGTCAGGTATAGCCATCAGTTCTTTTTGCACAGCCATGGCCGGTGTCATCAAATCGATGGTGCCTTTCATGGCACGCTTCATCAGCATGTCAATAGTAAGAAGTCGGTTGATCTCGTTTGTGCCTTCAAAGATTCGGTTGATGCGGGCATCGCGATACGCTCTGTCCATCGGCCCTTCTGCCGAGAAGCCCATGCCACCGTAAATCTGAACACCTTCGTCTACCGTGAAATCCAACACCTCACTTCCGTGAACTTTAAGGATGGCGCACTCAATGGCAAATTCTTCCAGTGCTTTCAAACGAGCTTGCGCCTTGTCCATTCCTGCGGCAGAAAGGGCTTCATAAGCATCATCAATGTTTTGCGAGGCACGATAGCAGGCAGATTCAGAAACGAAAACTTTTGTAGCCATCTCTGAAATTTTATGTTTGATGGCTCCGAAGTTGGCAATGGATGTTCCAAACTGCTTGCGTTCTTTGGCGTATTTCACGGCCTGTGAAATGGTCGCTTTGCTTCCACCGATGGCCGCAATCCCCAATTTTATTCTTCCTATGTTAAGAATGTTTACCGCTATTTTGAAACCATTCTCACGTTCGCTCAACAAATTCTCAACAGGCACTTTGCAGTCGTTGAAGAAAATCTGACGGGTAGACGATCCCTTGATTCCCATCTTATGCTCTTCTTCATTCATGGTGATGCCACCAAAAGCTTTTTCAACTATGAAGGCACTTAGGTTTTTATCATTGTCAATTTTTGCGAACACCACATATATATCGGCAAAGCCACCGTTGGTGATCCACATCTTTTGGCCGTTGATAACGTAGTGCTTTCCATCGGCACTTAGCACGGCCTTGGTTTTTCCGGAGTTAGCATCGCTACCTGAATCTGGTTCTGTCAAGCAATATGCGGCCTTCCATTTGCCACTGGCGAGGTTAGGAATATATTTTTGCTTCTGTGCTTCATTACCGTAATACAAAATCGGCAATGTACCTATTCCGGTGTGCGCTGAAATACCCACCGCAAATGAATAGCCTGCACCCAACGTTTCGGCAACCAACATTGTGGTGTTAAAATCCATCCCGAACCCACCAAGCTCTTGTGGCACGGAAGTTCCTAACAAACCTAGTTCACCTGCCTTATCAAGTAGCGAAGGCATCAGCGTTGGATCTTTCTGAGAATCGATTTCATTCAAGCGAGGATACACCTCCTGCTTCAAAAAATCTTTACATGTTTGCGCAATCATGCGCTGCTCTTCATTAAATTCTTCTGGTATGAAGATGTCTTTTGCCAATGTTTCACGAATGAGGAACTCGCCTCCTTTAATTGCTTTTGTTTGTGTTATTGTGCTCATAATTTTTTGTTAGACATAAGTAGCAAGACGTTAGACATAAGACTCTTGGCGCAACGTCTTGATCAGGCCAAAAGTCATTTTTTGTATTTCCGAAATTTTAATTAAAAGTTTATCGAGTTGGTCTTGAGAAATAAGGTCAACATCAAGAGATAGAATAAGTAGCGTTTCCAACTCATACGCAGAACCAAGGCTGATATTCAAAAAGTGAGCAAAATCCTTATCTGTATTTCTTCCAGATCCTTCAGCAATATTTGTTGGAATTGATACCGTACATCTTCGTATTTGAGAAATTAATCCAAATTTTTCACTTGCCGGAAAGTTTGAAGTAATCTCGTAAACCTCTTTTACCAACTTTCTCGAAATCTGCCAAACCTTTAACTCTTTGAAATTATGCATAATAAGGTATCAGGTAGTCGGACATAAGTATCAAGATATTCCAGAAGTTGATTTATATTGTACGTCTTGCGTCTTGATACTTATGTCTAATGTCTAGTTACAGAAGCTCATAAATCCCCGCCACTCCTTGTCCTCCACCTACGCAAGCCGTTACCATTCCATATTTTTTATTTTGTCTTCTTAACTCATTGAAAAGCTGAACTGATAATCTTGCACCAGATGAACCAAGCGGATGACCCACTGCAATAGCACCTCCATTTACATTTAGTTTTTTCCTGTCAATGCCAAGCTCTTTTACTACCGCTAATGACTGCGCGGCAAACGCTTCATTCAATTCTATCAAATCGATGTCTTGCAATTTCATGCCGGCAATCTTCAATGCTTTAGGAATGGCCGCTACAGGGCCAATGCCCATGATGCGCGGATCAACGCCTGCGGTGGCATAACTTACCATGCGTGCTATCGGTTTTAAATTCAATTGCTTTACCATGCGTTCGCTCATCACAGCAACAAATGCTGCACCGTCCGATGTTTGTGAGGAGTTACCTGCCGTTACGCTTCCACCAGCAGCAAAAGCGGGTCGTAGTTTTGAAAGTCCTTCAAGAGTTGTATCAGCCCGTATGCCTTCGTCTTTTTCAACTACATATTCGCGTGTTTTCTTTTTCATGTTCTCATCCACATACACTTCTTTCACGGTGATGGGAACAACTTCACCTTTGAATTTACCTTCTGCCCAGGCAGCGGCAGCTTTCGCATGAGACTCAACGGAAAACTGATCTTGCTCTTCGCGAGAAATTTTGAATTGCTTTGACACCTCCTCGGCTGTTAAACCCATGCTTGTGTAGTAAGTGGGGTTGTCTTTAGCGATAGTATAATTCAATGCTGTTTTAAAGCCCATCGTTGGAACAAGTGACATAGACTCTGTTCCACCAGCAATGATAACATCTGCTTGCCCTGCCTGTATGCGATGGCTCGCGATGGCAATTGCCTCCACGCCTGATCCGCAATAGCGGTTGATTACCATACCGGGAGTATCTAGGCCTAATGCCAAAAGTGAAATCATTCGTCCCATCTGCATACCTTGTTCTGCTTCTGGCACGGCATTGCCCACAATCAAATCATCTACCATTTTGTTTTCCAAACCCGGAATTGACTTGACCAAATACTTGATCACGTCCGAAGCCAGATCATCTGGCCGTACAAAACGAAACCCTCCTTTTTTTGCTTTGCCTACCGCGGTGCGGAATCCGGCTACGATGTATGCTTCCATAGATTTGAGTATTGAGTCGTAAGTAATGAGACTATAGTGATTGACTTTTGATTAATTTGAATATCATTTTTTGTAACTCCGTTATTTCAATTTCTATTGGTTTAATCTTGTCTGTCAACACAAAACCAAGGTTTGATGAAATAATCAATTGCGTTTCTAATTCATAAAGAGAGCCATACGCAATATTTAAAAAATAAGAAAACTCTTTGTCCGTTTTTCTACCGGCACCTTCAGCAATATTAGAACTTACAGAAACTACGGCTCTCCTTATCTGTTGTGTTAAACCATATTGCTCAACTTTGGGAAATTCTTGAGTAATAGCATACACTGTTGTAGCTAAATCAACTGCCCTTTTCCAAACTTTAAGTTCTTTGTGGTTATGCATAAAATCTTGCTACTCTATACTCTCTTCTCAAGGCTAGTTTCTCAAAGGTTTCCCTCCTGTTAATATTGCCTGTATCCTTTCGAGTGTTTTCTTTTCTCCTGTTAACGATAAAAAAGCTTCACGCTCTAGATCCAATAAATATTGTTCGCTCACTTCTTGTGGAGATGTGAGATCGCCACCGCACATAACGTTTGCAATCCACTTTGATACTTTCACATCATGTTCAGAAGCATAACGGCCCATCAACATGCCCTGTAATCCCGCAAGGAAAAGAGCCTGACCGGATCTGCCTTGCACACGAATGTTTCTAGCTTGAAGTGGCATGGTATAACCGGCTTCGGCTAATTCTATAGCCGTTTCCTTCGCATCAGAAATCTGGCGATCCTTGTTCATAGAAATTCTGTCCAGTTTTTTAAGAATGCCCAGTTCACGCGCTTCTTCTGCTGAAGTGGCCACCTTTGCTGTGGCAATATTCATAAAGGAATTTTGCAACGCATTCAATTCAATATCACCTTCTTCAAAAGAATCACTCACGCGTTTGGCAAACTCTTTTGTTCCTCCTCCTCCAGGTATCAGGCCGACTCCAACTTCAACCAAACCAATATACGTTTCGGCTGCAGCTTGAGCCACATCAGCATGCATGGTCATTTCGCAACCTCCACCTAACGTTCTGCTTTGTGGACAAACAACAACAGGTATTGAAGAATAGCGAAGGCGCATTACCGTGTTTTGGAAATGCTTGATCATAAAATCGATCTCGTCATATTCCTGCTCGATAGCATACATGAAGACTAAACCAAGATTTGCACCCAGTGAAAAGTCTGATCCCTGATGCCCAACTACCAATCCTCTGTAATCTTTTTCGGCAAGGTCAATAGCTTTGTTAAGTCCTTCAATTACTTCACTACCCAATGTGTAGCTCTTGGTATGCCAGCCGAAATTTAAAATGCCACCACCAAGGTCAATGATTTTAGATCCTGGATTTTTCCAAACCACATTCTCGCTTTTGTTTTCTAAGATGATGAAGCTTTCTTTTCCAGGAATGGACTTATATGATTTTGTAGGAATGTCATAGTACTTGCGCTGTCCGCCTTCCACTATATAGAAGGATTTATTGCCTGCCTGTATCATATCATAAACCCATTGATTCGGTTTATATCCAGCCGCCTCCATTAACGGAATACTTTTTTCTAGACCAACGGCATCCCATGTTTCGAACGGACCAATCTCCCAACCGAAGCCACCACAGATGGCATCATCTATTCTGAACAGCTCATCACTGATTTCAGGAATGCGATTAGTAACGTATTTGAAAATGTCGAAGAAACAATCTCGATAAAAATCTCCGGCTTTGTCTTTTCCCGCAAGTAGAACCTTAAACCGATCTTTTAAATTGTCGATCGTTTTGGTTGTTTCAAGCGTAGCGAATCTTACTTTTTCTTTTGATTTGTATTCGAGCGTTTTCAAATCGAGGGTAAGAATTTCGGTTTCGCCCTTAGCGTTTTTTGTTTTCTTATAAAAACCCTGACCTGTTTTATCTCCCAACCACTTGTTGGCTTCTAGCTTTGACACAACTTCTGGTAACTTGAACATGTCGCGGCTTTCGTCATTGGGCAAACCCGCATACAGGTTGTTTGAAACCTTCACCATGGTATCCAGGCCAACAACATCTGAAGTTCTGAAAGTAGCTGACTTTGGTCTTCCTATTACTGGCCCAGTTAGTTTATCTATCTCATCTACATTCAAATCGAACTTGCGCATAGAATCTATTACTTTCAACATTCCATAAACACCTACTCGATTACCAATAAATGCGGGAGTGTCTTTGCAAAGAACGGTGGTCTTGCCTAAGAAAAGGTCACCGTAGTTCATCAGGAATTTTGTTACACCAGAATCTGTTTTTTGAGTTGGAATAATCTCCAATAATTTCAGGTAGCGCGGAGGGTTGAAGAAGTGGGTGCCTGCAAAGTTTTTTTGAAAGTCTTCGCTTCTGCCTTCGCCCATCAAATGAATAGGTATACCTGATGTATTGGAGGTAACAAGTGTGCCCTGTGTTCGATGCTTTTCTACTTCTTCATACACTTTCTTTTTGATGTCGAGATTTTCAACAACAACTTCTATAGTCCAATCAACATTTTTGATTTTGGCCATATCGTCAGTAAAATTGCCAAGCTTAATTCGCGCCACAAATTTCTTGCTAAAAAGTGGTGCGGGATTGGCTTTCAATGTAGCTTCGAAAGCACTAGTGACAATTCTGTTTTTTACCGAAGGATGATCGAGTGTGAGATTCTTCTTTTTTTCATCTTCCGTTAATTCCTTTGGTGCGATGTCCAGCAATAATACATCAACGCCAATATTGGCAAAATGGCATGCAATGCGCGAGCCCATAATGCCAGATCCTAAAACTGCTACTTTGCGAATGGTGCGATTCATGATAAAGTGTGTAGGTGAACGTTATAATTTTTTATTGAGATTTGTTAATTTCTTTTTCTTTGCCTTCATCTGCTTTCTGCATTTTTTTGTTTAGTCCAATAGAAAATCAACGAAGGGTTCAACTTGTTTTTGCTTTTCGGGTGGAAGCCTATCTAACTTTTTCTTAACTGTTTCCAATATTTCAGTAAGACATAAGTTAGATCAATTTGTTTTCATAAATCTCGTTCTTTTCAACTACTTGATTTATGTTTTGCACTACTTCAAAAAAGATAGTCAGTTTTTCAGCGGGTATTTCTTCACGCAAAACCTCATTAAAGCGCAATACCGTTTCGCGCGCTTTCTCTTTCATTTTCTTGCCCTCGTTGGTGAGCAGCACCTTCACTGACCTTTTATCATTTTTATCTACTTGCCGATAAATCAACCTTTTCTCTTCCATTGATTTCAAAAGTCGCGTTAAGCTCCTTGGCTCTAATCCCATCGGTGGCCCAATCTTCATCGCGGGCGTTCCTTCTTCGGAAGATATATTTAATAAGGCATAACCAATTGACATGGTTCCATCATATTTTAACGCTTGCTGATTGTACATACGAGCAATGGCATGCCAAGCAGTTTTTATATGGTAGTCTATGGTTTCTTCTCGTTTCAAACGTTAGCGAAGGTATTAATTAATTTATTATGCATGCATACCATATTGAAAATATTTTTGGTTGTACAATCCATGACAACCAAAAGTTGTACTATCAATATTTCAAAATTTGCCTACGATTGACTTCAAAATCGAGTACCTTTGTAATTAAAACTCACCATCAAAAAGTTTGAAATCCCATCTTATTACAGATCTTCTATTACAGGTAAGGTCAAAGAATCGAGGAGGCTAAAAGATCTGCGAAAGCAAAACTTTACACCCACTATTTTAGACTTTGGCCCTGTTCAATTTGTATTGGCCAGGCATTTTGGTTTTTGTTATGGTGTGGAGAATGCTATTGAGATAAGCTATAGAGCCATTAAGGAAAACCCTCATAAAAAAGTGTTCCTATTGAGCCAAATGATCCACAATCAAGAAGTAAACAATGATTTACAGGCACAGGGCATTAAATTTATTATAGATACTGATGGCTCTCAATTGATTCCATGGGCTGAGATTAACAATCAAGATATTGTGATCATTCCGGCTTTTGGGACAACATTGGAAATTGAGCATTTGCTATTGGATAAGGGAATCGAAGTTCAAAAATACAATACCACTTGTCCGTTTGTTGAAAAGGTTTGGAACCGTGCCGAGAAGCTTGGAAAAGAAAACCATACGGTAATCATTCACGGAAAACCTGACCATGAAGAAACACGGGCTACATTTTCTCATAGTGCCAACAATGCACATTCTGTTATTGTTCGCGATATGGAAGAGGCCATTCACCTAGCTAACTATATTTTGGGAAGCAAACCCAAGTCAGAATTTTATGAAGAATTTTTCGGGAAATACTCTTTC
>JANXRR010000494.1 GCA_025356795.1 Bacteroidia bacterium | reverse complement strand
TCAACCCATTACCTTGCGTTTGTCCTTTTATCTCCACCCCCGAGACAGGAGGGCTTGTCTGCCAATTTCAACACCTTACAATGTTTAATTATGCAACAAATTAAGTGCATATTGACTTATGATTCAACAATACAATCAAATATTTACGTTAAATTTAATTTTTTGTTATATTAGTTATAAATTTAATAAAAATAACACTGCACTATGTCCAAAAATTACGAAGTTGATAATATTGACCTTAAAATCCTGGAAATCTTAATGCAGGATTCTAAAAAACCATTCACCGAAGTGGCCAAAAAAGTAAATGTGTCCCAAGGCACGGTGCATGTGCGCATGAACAAAATGGAAGAAGCCGAGATTGTAGAGAAGAATACACTGAAAATCAATTATGCAAAATTAGGTTATGATATAACAGCCTTTATTGGAATTTACTTAGAGAAAAGTGCTTTATACGATCAGGTCTTAATGAAGCTAAAGGAAATTCCTGAGATCACTAACATACACTACACCACTGGCAATTACTCCATGTTTATTAAAATCCATTGCAAAGAC
The DNA here is from genome assembly GCA_025356795.1 of Bacteroidia bacterium. GTDB lineage: Bacteria > Bacteroidota > Bacteroidia > Cytophagales > Cyclobacteriaceae > ELB16-189. Next base: position 2,481 of record JANXRR010000494.1, on the reverse strand, counting down.
ACCAACCATTTAAAAATTGTTTTACACGATAAAATGCAGCAGGTGGAAGGCATTGACAGAACAGAGACCATGATTAGTTTGGAGGAAAGCCTAGATAGGAGTTTGAAGCTTTGTTAACCCATAGTATCAAAAGGAGAACCTTACTTAATTGTATTGCCTTTTTAAGGAGATAAAATCGCCATCCTCATCATCAGCACCATTATTACTCCAAATTGGGGGTCATCGGAAGAATTAGCTTTGATCTGTTTGTAAATTCTGCTATAAAGTGCTATTGAAGGCAATCATTGTGTGTAAGCATGTTTTCTCATTGTTTGGAGTATAATTATTTTAAAGATCATGGCTTTTATAAAATTAGTCAATGCATAAAAAGAGACATTTTTAGTCAATTTGAGGTAACAAATACAAGATGGATTCATTTTCAATTTTGAATTATTAACTTTGAGAGTGCCTACACTTATTATACTACATGGATTCCGATTCTTTTTTTATACTAACGAGCACTCACCAAAACATATTCACGTTGAAAAAGGAGATGCAACGGCAAAATTCAATCTTTTCCCTGTCGACTTGGTTAAATCAAAACGATTTAAAGCAAAAGAAATAAATGATATTCATAAATTAGTGTTGGAGAATAGAGAACTGTTTAACAAAAAATGGGATGAGTACTTTAGTAATAAATAAATCCAGTATCGCGACAGAGGTTTGGTTCAAAAAGTTGCAACTTATAGTTAGGTTAAACGATGGACGAGAAATTGCCGTTCCTATAGATTGGTTTCCACGTTTAAGAGACGCTACTGATCAGGAAAGAAATAACTGGCGGTTAATTGGCGGGGGCGAAGGCATTCATTGGGCAGACATTGATGAAGATATTTTAGTTGAGGGGTTGCTTTGAGTTAATAATCATTCCTTTTGATTCCCGAACTTTCGTAAGTTTCTTTCAACTCCAAATAATTAAAGCAGCGAAAGAACCTTTAAAGTACATTTTGTTGTATTTTTGATGATTATTTAAAATTAGTCTAAATAGACTATTCATGAATACCGACAATCAAGTACTGGACGAGTTTACAAGCAAAGAATACGAGCACGGTTGGAATGTTGATTTGGAAGTAGACGAGGCTCCTAAGGGCTTAAGCGAAGATACTGTTCGATTTATTTCAGCTAGAAAAAATGAACCGAGTTGGCTTTTAGAATGGAGATTGGAAGCTTTTAGATCTTGGATGCAGATGACAGAACCTAATTGGTCAAATGTCCATCATCCACCCATCAATTATCAAGATATTATTTATTATTCGGCCCCAAAGAAAAAGGCACAGCTAAACAATTTAAACGAGGTTGACCCAGACTTAATTAAGACTTTTGAAAAATTAGGGATTTCAATTGGCGAACAAAAAAGATTAACAGGAGTTGCAGTAGATGCCGTAATTGATAGCGTTTCAGTTGCCACCACCTTCAAAGAAAAGCTTGGTGAAATGGGCGTCATTTTTTGCTCCTTCAGTGAAGCAGTAAAAGAGCATCCAGAACTTATCAAAAAATATTTGGGATCAGTGGTTCCTGTTAAAGATAATTACTTTGCTGCCCTTAACTCTGCTGTTTTTTCAGATGGCTCATTTTGCTACATCCCTAAAGGGGTTCGCTGCCCAATGGAACTTTCCACTTACTTTAGAATTAACGCAGCCAATACTGGTCAATTTGAAAGAACCTTAATTATTGCAGATGAGGGAGCTTATGTTAGTTACTTAGAAGGATGCACAGCTCCTATGCGCGATGAGAATCAATTACATGCCGCAGTTGTTGAATTATATGCCATGACCAACGCTGAGATCAAATACTCAACAGTTCAAAACTGGTATCCTGGAGATAAGCATGGCAAGGGAGGTATTTATAATTTTGTAACTAAGCGTGGACTTTGTGCAGGTGATCATTCAAAAATTTCCTGGACCCAAGTAGAAACTGGCTCGGCCATTACTTGGAAATATCCATCGTGTGTGTTGAAAGGGGATTATTCACAAGGTGAATTTTATTCCGTTGCAGTAACCAATAACTATCAGCAAGCCGATACAGGAACTAAGATGATCCACATTGGTAGAAATACAAAATCAAGAATTGTTTCAAAAGGTATTTCAGCCGGCAAATCTCAAAATAGCTATCGTGGTCAGGTTCATATTATGAAGCGAGCCATTAATGCTCGGAATTTCTCACAATGCGATTCGTTGCTAATGGGCGATCAATGTGGCGCGCATACTTTTCCATATATTGAAGTAGAAAACAAGTCAGCAAAAATTGAGCACGAAGCAACTACTTCTAAAATTGGAGAAGATCAAATCTTCTACTGCTTACAGCGAGGGATTGATGAAGAATCTGCAGTAGCATTAATTGTAAATGGTTACGCAAAAGAAGTGTTGAGTCAGTTGCCAATGGAATTTGCTGTAGAAGCTCAAAAGTTATTGGCATTAACACTGGAAGGCAGTGTGGGGTAATTAA
>JANXRR010000453.1 GCA_025356795.1 Bacteroidia bacterium | reverse complement strand
CACTTCTTCCCAGTTTACTACATTCCACCAATTGGCAATGTATTCAACACGTTTGTTTTGATACTTGAGGTAATAGGCATGTTCCCAAACATCAAGTGCTAATAAAGGAGTTCCTTTGATTTCACTTGTATCCATTAACGGATTGTCTTGATTGGCGGTAGATCCTATTTTCAATTTGCCATTTTCACTCACCAGCCAAGCCCATCCTGAACCAAAACGTTTCATGCCTGCATCGGTAAATTGTTTTTTAAATTCATCTAACGACCCGAAGCTTGCATTGATGGCATCTAAAATTTTCCCGGCAGGTAATGTATTTCCTGCTTTCATGCTTAACCAAAAAAAGTTGTGGTTCCAGGCACCACCTCCGTTGTTCTTCGCTTTCGCGGAAAGCTTAGATGCATTGGCAAAAAAATCTTTCTCATTGGCAAATGCAACGTTCTCCGCAGCTATGGCCTCATTCACATTTTTGATGTAAGTAGCATGGTGTTTATTGTAATGAATATCCATGGTCATCATATCTATATAAGGTTCCAATGCATTGTACCCATAAGGCAATGGCACTTGAGCGAATTGTAGTGCTGTAAACCCAGCTGCTATTGCTTGATTGCCGTTTAAGATAAAGGTTGAACCAATGGAGGCAACGGCTGCTGATTTTAAAGTGTCTTTCACGAACTTTCTTCTGCTGATAGATTCCATGTTTTGAAGGATTATGTATTTAGTATTAACTAGCTCGACAATACAGATGTGGAAGGGTAAATTTAGTCAAAAATATTTAGCTTGCATCTCATTGTGTTTACCTAAAAAAACCATGCCATGAGTGACGTTTTATATGACCAAGTGCCATCTTTAGATCTAGCCGATTTCACTTCCGGAGATGCAAATAAAAAGGAAAAATTTGTTGCCAATTTGGGCGCGGCCTACAATTCTATAGGCTTTGTTGCCATACGCAGTCATTACCTTTCTGATGCCCTCTCCTCCCAATTATATACCCTCATAAAAAAATTCTTTGCCTTACCTGATGCGGTTAAACAAAAGTATGAGATACCCGGATTGGCAGGCCAACGTGGCTACATTGGTAAAGGAAAGGAACATGCCAAAGGAAGAAACACAGGTGATTTGAAAGAGTTTTTTCATGTAGGGCAAGTTGTGGAAGGTGATGATCCTATCAAAAGTGAATACCCCGATAATGTGTGGCCCAGTGAGTTACCTGAAATGAAAGCTATGGCCCTTGAAGTTTATAAAAGTCTGGAGAGTACAGGTGTGGAAATGTTGCGGGCAATTGCTCTTTATTTGGGTTTAGATGAAAATTATTTTGACAGCAGGGTAAAACATGGCAATAGCATTTTACGGCCCATTCATTATTTCCCAATCGAAAATCCAGATGCCGTGCCTGCCGATGCAGTGCGAGCTGCCGAACATGGCGATATTAACTTAATTACATTATTGATGGGTGCCAGTGCAGACGGTTTGCAAGTGCTAAGGCATGATGGCAAGTGGATACCCATTACGGCCTTGCCAGAACAATTAGTGGTGAATGTGGGCGATATGCTAGAGCGATTAACAAATAAGAAATTGAAATCAACAATACATAGGGTTGTAAACCCAGCGAAACATTTAATGAATCAGCCTCGCTATTCTATTCCATTTTTTATGCATCCACGATCAGAAGTAAATCTGGCTTCTTTGCCCCAGTGCATTGATGAACACCATCCGAAGATTTGGACAGACATTACTGCGGGAGAATTTTTAAATGAACGACTTAAAGAAATTGGTTTAAAGAAATAGTTGTTGGAGAAACCGTTTAAGTATATCGTTTTTTTAAAAGATGTTTGGCTGCTTTCCATTTCTAGTTTTGGAGGGCCACAAGCACACATGGCTCATTTTCAAAAAATATTGGTAGCCAAAAGAGGATATTTAAAAGAGGAAGAATTAGTAGAGCTGAATGCGTTATGTCAAATTCTTCCTGGCCCCTCCTCTACACAAACACTGAGCGCTATTGGTTATCGACTGGGTGGTGCAAAATTAGCGTACCTCACGCTTTTTATTTGGATGATGCCTTCTGTTTCGGTAATGACATTTGCGGGCATACTTATGGCTAACTTAGAGCAGAAAAATGTTTCGCTCAACTTTGCTCGCTTTATTCAGCCTATGGCTGTTGGGTTTATTAGTTATGCCGCTTATCTGTTTAGTTTAAAAACCATCACCCGAAGACGAGGCCTGATAATTATGATAGCAGCAGGCGTTGTGTCTTATTTTATAAAAAACCCTTTCGTTTTTCCACTTACGCTGTTGGCCGCAGGATTAATCACTGCCTTCAATTATAAGGCACATCCAAGAGAAAAGACAAAAAAGTTTGATGTGCGTTGGGATAACTTCCTCTTATGGGCAGGGGTTTTAATTTTAGCAGCTGTTCTGGGTGGAATTACTAAGGCGTTACCAATACGGCTGTTTGAAAATTTCTATAGAAATGGAAGTTTGATATTTGGTGGCGGTCAGGTATTGACTCCCCTTTTATACACGGAGTTTGTCGAATACGCTCCCAAACACTATTTGTCATCTCAAGAATTTTTATCTGGGTTTGCTTTGGTGCAAGCATTACCAGGGCCTGTATTTTCTTTTAGTGCCTACATTGGCTCCTTATCGATGAGGGAAGCAGGAATAGGAGGGCAAATTTTGGGAGGCTTTATGGCTGCTGTGGGAATATTTTTGCCGGGCACATTTCTTACTTTTTTTGTAATCAGAATTTGGGATAGTCTAAAAACATATCGTCCTATTCGAGCTTCGCTCGAAGGCATAAATGCCGCCAGTGCTGGTTTGATTGCCGCTGCCGCACTAATATTATTTCAGCCCCTTCAAAGTTCTATAACCATTTATGCTGTAATCATTGGCACCTTTTTGCTCTTAACTTTTACTAAAGTTCCTTCATGGGCTCTAATAATTTTCGGGCTGGCTCTGGGGTTTATCTTCTGATTACTTCCTACTTCCGTAAAAAAGTGTAAAGAAAATGGTAGGGAAAACCGCATTATTATTGGCAGCGGGCATTAAGACAATTTTATTGAAATAGGCGTCAACTAAAAACCCTACCTCAAAACCAGTGACCTGACTTTTAATTGTGCCCAACTCAAAGTTGAGCGCCAACTTAGCGTTAGCTCCAAGTTGAATTTTAGAATCTCCAATACCTTGAAGCAGGTTACCCGTTCCTAAAATATATCTAAAGTCATGCCGTGGGTTATTCGGATCATATTGTTCTGTAACTGATAAAAACCGACTGTTATCAACAGCACGTTCAATGTAATAGGGCGCTACAATGCCCAAGGATGGACCCGCGGCCATTACTACTTTTATCTCAACACCTTGCTGTGGAGCTTTTTTAAAGAAAACAAAATCTCGCCCATATTGAAGACGAAGTGCATATAAATAATTTGTTTTTCCAAAAATAAAATAGTTACCGGTTCTTGAAGAGGGATATCTTACTTCTTCAGGATTCTTGACATTCATGATTTCAAGACCATAGGTTTCAAAACTATTTTTCTTATCAAGTCTTCTTGATTTTTTGAAGGTGAACCCCCCTATCAATCCTCCAGAAGAATTCTTGTTGATTCCCCAGGTAAATTCAGAATCATAATCGTAACTATCTTGAGTTTGAGCCATTGAGAAGATGGAGCCTCCTATCATGATTAAAACAAATGATAATTTCCTTAAGAGTAACATGAATGCGAATTCTTTGGATAAATTTAAAGTAAAATCAAATACAAGAACGCAAAAGATAAATCTTTAGTTTAAAATCCATGGCAACAATCTCGGCAGAATACAAAGGCTCTCTAAGAACCCAGTCCACTCATATACAATCGGGGAACACAATTATTACCGATGCACCTACCGATAACAACGGTAAAGGGGAGGCTTTTAGTCCAACCGATTTAGTCTGCTCTGCTCTGAGCAGCTGCATGATGACCCTCATGGGGATTTTGGCAAATCGTGAAGGAATTGAATTAACTGGTTTAAAATCGGAGGTTACGAAATTAATGGCGCAAAACCCTAGAAAGATCCAGGAAATTCAGATTGTGTTTTCTCATCCAAAATTGATGGCAACTCCGGAACAAAAAGAAAAACTTAAAAGGGCGGCACTAACATGCCCGGTAGCATTGAGTCTTTCGGATTCAGTTACCCAAACGGTGACGTTTAATTTTTGACAGTTTCTAGCAGCGTTTGCTTTATCGAATTGTACTCAATGGCTAAGTGAGAGCGATGGAAAATTACTTTACCATTTTCAATAATGAGTACTTGTGGCGACTCATGTTCAACCCCAAACTTTTGAGCTATGGCTTGAGAGATTTCACGATAGGAGATAAGGTCAAGAAAGTATGGCCTAATTGAACCCAGTTCTTCTTGTCTCCAATTTCTTTCGAGCCGATTAAGAGAAGTTGTGCTTATAGAACACCTGGTGCTGTGTTTGAATATTACAACAGCGCTTTTCTTTGACTCTTCAATAATTGTTTCGAGTTGATTAATTTTTGTAAGGTCTATCCAGTTCATTTCTTCACATCAGTATAATCGTACAAAGCCTTCCATAAATCCTTTTCCTTTCTATCGTAGCGCAGCGGATGTTCATTAGTCTTGGCAGCTTCAGGCTGATTTTCTCCCTTCTTAAACATCTTCGCCCATATCAACTTTATGTTGGTAAAAATAGTTCGATCTGTCTTTATATTACTTTGACCCAGATGTGCGAATTTAGCATCAGGATGCAAATCCTTACCTGTAGGCTTTCTCATTTTCATGTTGCCTTGATAGTCGCCAATCTTAGCATAGGCTTTAGGTTGTGATAAAACTTTTAATGCCAAAGCAGCACTCTTAGGGTTGTGTACATATTCTCTGGTCATTTTTGACTTACCACCAAAAGCACTTGCACGCACCGTACTTTTTCCTGGGGCCAGACCTGACATAGCAGATTCAGCAGCCTTTGGTTTTCGTTGGTAATCGCCTTGCTTCATTTTTGATTTGAATCCATTAACGGCAAGTGCTCCTTCCGTTGGTCTTTTCTTTTTGTTAGATAGAATAGCAGCGTTCGGATTCTGAATGTAATCTCTCTTAAATTTTGAAAGTGGAATTTTGCCGGAGGTAGCTACACTTATTCTTGGATTTTTTGCATACGTTCCTGCCAATGGCCTCTCCTTGTTATTCCACAATTGACCGCTCATACTTTCGCCCCCTTTTTGAGGTTTGATGGTTTTCATGTTTCCTGAAAAGTCAAATCCTTGATAGGCATGATTTCTTAATCTCGTCACAGGTTTTTGACCGTTATTCCATGAGTTACCACTAATGCTGCCTCCACCCTTTTCAGGTTTTACAAATTTAATTTTTCCGCTAAAATCAGCACCTTGTGTTTCATATGCTGGCCTTGCAAACTTGCCTTTGATAAACCCGCTATAACTATGAGAGATATCATGATCTGTGGCAAGTTTATCGGTAATGGACTTATTTTTATTGTTCCACATATATCCGCTAATGCTGCCCCCACCTTTTAAAGGCCTTCTCATGCCCTTCGTGTTTCCGCTAAAGCTAGCCGCTGAAGGATCGAAGCCTCTTCTAAATTTGTTGGATTTAGTATTTCCACTAAAACTGTAGCTTTCAGTTGAAAATGATTTTATCGTCTTCCTCTTAATAGCACCAGAAAAATTAGCACCTGCATCAACCTGTCCCGTGGGTGGTAATGGTTTTGAAGCACCTCTGGTTCCGCTAATAGAGAGCCATCCTTTAGCAGGAATTGCAGTGTTAAGCCTATTTGCTTTTTTTGAGTAGGTATCTTTTATAATATATCGGTTGAATCCAGGAACTTCAATATTTCTGAATTTCGATTTACGGGTTTTGCTTCTGTTGGGATCTCCAATCCACGCATTGTCGCGCTTGCCTGGCGTGCTCAAACCTAGTTGGCTGCTTAAGGAAGCTTTGCCCCTTGCATTCCTATTCTTATACAATGATTTATCTTGGGGGGTTAGTGGCGGAAGTTTAGAACTATAATTTTTTCTTCTCAATCTAAGGCCGGCTATGTCTCGCGTAAACGCTTTTTCACTTTTTCTAAATTTCCCCCAGTAAACATTCTTTTTTCTTCTTACAATAAATGAATGGGACGCAGAGTAAGCATTACCAAAAGCCACCTGTGATTTCTTCAGGTTTTCCGATTGCCTTGGGAATACTCTAATAGGTAAGTCACCTGATGCAGTAGTTAAGGTTGCCTTTGCTTCTTTCTTTAGTTTTTTCGAAATGCTTTTTTTTGATGGGCCTTGCTGAGAATACACATTGTTAATCTTTCCAGATTGACTCAACCCTTTGGTGGATGACTTTTCTAAAGGTCCGGTGTAAGGCTTTTCTGCTGTTTTAGGATAGCGCTTGACTACAGGCGATCCTTGAAAATCACCTCTCCAAGGCCGTTCATTCTTCTTCGATTTTTTTGAGAGGTATTTCTTGTAAGGCTCTGGTTGCGGATAAATATTGCTTTTTTTTCTTGCTTGCCTAGCTGTTTGGGTATTAGTTCTAATTTTATTTCCATAGACATCGCCTTTCCATGCTCTGCTTCTGCTTTCATCTGGAGGATTATTAAAAACTTGATTTATGGGTTTAGCTGGCTTGTCAGGGTTTTTTGATTTCCTTCCTGAATAGGTATTAGGCTGAGGGTATACATTGCTTGCTCGTGATGAAGGGGATCGCTTCGAGGACTGGATTCTTTTTGGTAAAATAGAATTGGCTTTTTCGGTTCTCTTTTGGGTTTTTAAACGCGATTTCGCTTCGCGGACTTGTTGCTGATTGGAGAAAGGCCTATCTCCCTTTGTATTTTGCGCGAACCCTGAAAAAGAGATAATAACGGATCCGAAAAGGAAGAGCAATAAACTCTTTCGCACCCTTTGATGAATAACACTTATTGGTTTTATAAAGATCAAGGCTCTTGTTTAATCAAGCTAAGGTAACATAAAATATTAAAGCCTTAAAACATAGCAATGACTGAGTCCGGAGAAGTAAATTCTGGTGTAACCATCAATACTTGAGCAACTCTTCAAGCTTAGCCTTCAACCGCCCTTTTGGTAAAAAATTATTCTCTAGTGTTGGCGAGAATGGAATAGCGGTATCGAGGCTTGCAACGCGCATAACAGGAGCATCTAAATGTTCAAAACAATGTTCACTTATCCACGCGGCAATTTCTCCACCAATGCCTCCTGTAAGGGTGTCCTCATGTAAAATTAAGACACGATTGGTTTTCTTGACAGTGGTTTCAACTGCATTTTTATCCCAAGGCAACAGGGTTCTTAAATCAATTAAATCAGCACTCACATTTGGGATTGAATCTAAAATTTCTTTCGCCCAATGAACGCCCATGCCATAGGTTATAATCGAGATATCGGTTCCTTCCCTTACAAAGTTTGCCTTGCCAATTTCTAGTGTATAATAATCATCTGGTATATTTTCTTTTATGGATCGATATAAAACTTTGTGTTCAAAATATAGATACGGATTAGGATCTTCAAGCGCGGCATTGAGCAAACCTTTGGCATCATAAGGATTGGAAGGATACACTATTTTTAAACCTGGTGTGTGGAAGAACCACGCTTCATTACTTTGGCTGTGGAACGGCCCTGCGGCCGTGCCTGCCCCTGTTGGCATCCGCACCACCACATCAGCCGATTGCCCCCAGCGCCAATGTGTTTTTGCTAAGTTGTTTACTATTTGATTGAAACCTTCAGTAACAAAATCCGCAAACTGCATTTCCACCATTGCCTTCATGCCTTTGATAGATAACCCTAAGGCAGCACCAACAATTGCCGACTCACAAATAGGTGTATTGCGAACCCTGTCTCTACCAAATTTTTCTACAAAGCCATCTGTTATTTTAAAAACCCCACCATATTCAGCAATGTCTTGGCCCATTAAAACAAGATTGGGAAAGCGCTCCATACTTTGGCGGAGGCCATCACTAATAGCATCAATAAAACGCTTCTCAGTTTTGTTTTCTGAACGGGGTTCAACTATTGTTTGAATGAAAGGACAATACACGTCATGCAACTCATTGGCAGTGTCTGCTTCTGGATATGTTTCTAGAAATGCTTCTTCAAGGCCGGCTTCAATTTCTTTTTTTATTTTCTCGCGGAGCTCATCCACAAACTTACTATCAATCACTGTCTCTTGCAGCAAATAGTTTTCGTAATTTTCAATAGGATCTTTCTGCGCCCATTCTTCCATCAGTTCTTTAGGCACGTACTTA
>JANXRR010000435.1 GCA_025356795.1 Bacteroidia bacterium | reverse complement strand
TAAGTAGATGAGCCAGGTATAATACTTGTCCATTCTTCCAAGACAATACAGCTATCAAGTATAAGAGTTATTTTACTGTCGCCAGCTTTTTTGCCTTTAACGTTAAAAGCCTCCCAATCCCCAAGCCAGAAATCAAATTGTCTATAAATTTTATCTGTAAGGCAAGGATTTGTTTGTGGTAAAGTTTGTCCGAAAATTTGTGTCGAAATCAGAATGGCTAGAGACGTGAAAATATATTTCATAAAATAAATTTTAGTTATCAAAATTAAATATAACATGTCTTCTTCTAGAGTCGATACATTTAAATGATAAGTAGTACAAACTATTATGCGGAATTTCTTGCAGCATTAATGATTCCAAACATGCAGCGGATTACCAATTTTTGATATTTCAATTCATTACCTTTTGAACCTTCGTCTGGTATTCTTAAATTCATAAGAGCAAATTGTTGAATGGCTATTAAAGGCAACACTATCTTTTCACGTAACTTAACGGAGTCACGTGAGGAATTGCTTCCCATCAATCGGCTAAAGCCGGAAACTTCCAGGACCTTGGTTTTAGACAACTCATATTCAGCAAACATTTTTTTCCAGAACTCTCCAAACTCTGGATCTTCTCCTAAATAAGTTGTGGCCGGATAATATGTTTTTGTCAATGACATCATACTATTGCCAAGTAAAGTTCTGAAGAAAAGAGAATTGTGGAAAAGTTCTTTTAACGCTTCCTCTTTTCCATTTTCATTCAATTTTTGAATGGCGCTTCCCACCCCATAAAAACCCGGGATATTTTGTTTCATCATAGCCCACGAGCCAACAAACGGTATGGCTCTTAAATCTTCAAACTTTAATCCGTCAGCAGAATTACGTTTCACAGGTCGCGACCCAATATTGGTATCTCCGAAAAAAGATAACGGAGTTACCTTTTCAAGATAGGGAACAAACTTAGGATGATGTTTTAAGTCTAGATATGATTTATAGCCTGCTTCCGCCAATTCATCCAACAAGGCCTTTTCTTCCTCACTCATTTTATTTTTTTTGTTCCCAAAAACAGCACCTTCAATTCCGGCCGATAACAATTGTTCGAGATTATATTTACACGAAGTAACTTTACCAAAATTGGAACTAATGGTTTGCCCTTGAATAGTAACTTGTACTTCTTGATTTTCTATGGTATCACCTAAAGAGGCATAAAAATCATGTGTGTTTCCGCCACCACGTGCCGGTGGGCCTCCTCGTCCATCAAAAAATAGCGCCACTACTTCATGCTTTCGCGATATAGAAGTAAGATTTTCTTTCGTTCTAAAGATTGACCAATTAGCACGTAAGTAACCACCATCTTTTGTTCCATCTGAGAACCCAAGCATTATGTGTTGTTTATTACCCCTTTTTTTCAAATGCTCGCGATAAGTAGGAATGCAATAAAGCGCATCCATAATTTCTTGTGCATGACCTAAGTCATCAATGGTTTCAAATAAGGGCACAATATCGAGCGCAAGTTCATCTTGTTTACCAATTAACAAACGTGCCAGCACAAATACTTCAATAATATGCAAAGCACTTTGGCAGTTTGAAATTACATATCGATGACTTCCACTTTCGCCATTTGTTTTTTGAATAGAAGCTATGGATAAAATCGTTTTGATGGTTTCTTCTGCTAGTGGATCTGTTATGGATAAAAAAACAGGATTGATAGTTAATTGCAAAAGGTAATTGATCTGTTCTTTTTCTGACTGTTTTCTAAAGTCAACTACAGATACAGATTTTTTTTGCTTGCATAATTCGCTAATGATAACGTCCCAAACGGCATCGTGCTTGCGGCTGTCTTGCCTTACATCCAAGCTCGCAAAATGGAATCCAAAAATTCTTACTTTTAAAATAAATAAATCAAGCACATCCAAAAATAAACCATCATGATCATTGATTAGAATAGCTCTTGCCTTTAGCAATTCTTGGAGCAATTCTGTTGAATGATTATAAGTTGGTTTTTGATTATACACAAAAGCGTAAATCTTTCTTTCAATATCAATGATAATTTCTTCAACACCTTTAAACGTGAGCCTTCTCCTCAATTGCCTAGCATCTTTATAATACGATTTCAAAATGGATTCCTGAAGTTTGGCCGCCACCCGGGTGGTAATTTCACTCGTTACAAATGGGTTTCCATCACGATCGCCCCCCGGCCAAAAACCTATTCGAATCAAATTGGTGTTTTTCCAATCTGCTAAACTTAACTGCAGCCCTTCCGCAAGCGAAGCAATTATTTCTGGAATAGTAGTATAGAAAACATTTTCTAAAAACCAACAAAGGCTAACGGCCTCATCGTAAGGGGTTGGTTTCTGCTGATTGATAAATCCGGTTTTGCCCAGTTGCTGTAGAAGTAAATTGATTTGGTTAAGATCGCTTTCGCGGATGGATTTTTCCAAATCAGTAAGAATGCCCAACACATGGCCAGGATAAAACTGAGTTGGATGCGCAGTTAAAACTAAACGCATGCTAAAGTCATTTAACCTTGCTTTGAGTTCTTCTGTTTTATTTTCTACTGAAGTTCTCAAAAGAAGCGCAGGAATAGTTCCTTTTCCTTGAACATCATTTACCAGTTCAAACGCTGAGTCTTCAATTGAATCAAACAATGCTACCTGACGCTCAACATATTGAATTACGCTGAAAAGAAAATCAAACGTATCTCCCTCTTTTTCATTAGAAACAAAGTCATCGAAAAAAGTTTGAAGTATTTCCTTAGCTGATTTTCCATTTTCAAAACCGGTTTCACAATATTGCTGTAGCAAAGGAAGCAAGGTGCCAATCCTAGAAATATTCCTAAACGGAAGATTTAAAAAGAGGCTATTATAAATGTGATACCTAGCTCCTACCTCTTGATTATATTTTTTTAACATAAAAACTTGTTGTTTTGTAATTCCTCAATTTACCCCAAAATAGATACTTCCATCCACTACCAACAAATAACTTGATTGTTAATTTTTAAATTCTTAAATTTTGATTTAAAGTTCATACTAATAACTATGAAAAAATGTTTGCCCTTTTTGCTCTTACTCACACTTCTTTCTTCCTGTCTTGGCTTTAAAGAATTGCCCGTAGAATATGATTATAGCTATAAGGGTAATTTCAAACGATACCGAACATTCGATTTGTTAACACCAATAGGCTTCCATGATTCAACAATGAACAATGAAGCGGTTCAAAAATCGATAATCTCAAGGATGAAATTTTTAGGCTACAAGCGGAGTGACCGAAAACCCCATTTGATCATTGGCTACAAATTATTTTCTGATTCATTAAAATTCAACGGCTATAACCAGCCTGACATTGAAGAATGGGCCAAAAGTCAAAACTCAAACCTAGATTACAGCCCACGCAAATTCAATCTTAAAACCGGCACATTATTAATTCAGTTTTTTGACAGGCGCCAGAGCCGATCTATCTGGCAAGGATATGCCACCATGCAATATGGCAACATTGATTTTAACAATGAGCGCCATTTGAGAAATGCCGTCATTTCAATTTTAGATAAATATCGTTTTTGGGCAGAAGGTTTCGAGACTGCTGCTCAAACAGTTCCAGATACAGAAATGTAAATTGATTGTTCTTCATTTTAAAATGATTGGAACTCATTTTCGCTTTTAAAAAATAATTCTACCTTTGCACACCTTTTTTAAGGTTACCTTGTCCTATGGTGTAATGGTAACACTGCAGATTTTGATTCTGCCTTTCTAGGTTCGAATCCTAGTAGGACAACATAAAAAAACCCGCCTCAGGGCGGGTTTTTAATTAAAGAAATGGCCGTTAAAATCTTTTCGGGAAGGGCTTCAATCTATTTGGCAGAGAAAATAGCTCATGCTTATGGCGAACCTCTGGGTATAGTTGACTATCAGCAATTTAGCGATGGTGAAATGTCTCCTTATATAATGGAGTCGGTTCGAGGTCATGATGTTTTCATTGTTCAGTCAACAGGAGCTCCCGCAGATAATTTTTTAGAATTAGTCTTGATGATAGATGCTGCTAAACGAGCTAGCTCTCAAAACGTTAACGTAATTATTCCTTATTTTGGATATGCCCGTCAAGATAGAAAAGATAAGCCAAGAGTTGCCATTGCTGCAAAATTAATTGCGAATTTGCTTTCTGCCGCAGGTGCAGATAGGATTATGGCATGCGATCTCCATGCCGATCAAATTCAAGGTTTTTTTGATATACCGGTAGATCATCTGGATGGTGCTTATATTTTCGTTCCTTATTTAAAATCGTTGGGGCTTGCAGATATTATGTTTGCCTCACCTGATGTTGGCGGAATTAAACGCGCCAGAAGTTTCGCCAAATTCTTTAATGCCGAACTTGCTGTTTGCGATAAGTATCGAAAAGAAGCAAACAAAGTTGAATCCATGCGCTTAATTGGCGAAGTAGAAGGAAAAGATGTGGTACTTGTCGATGACTTAGTTGACACAGCAGGAACAATATGCAAAGCAGCAGCTTTGCTAAAAGAGAAGGGTGCTAAATCTGTAAGAGCTGTTTGCACTCATCCTGTATTATCTGGCAAAGCATACGAAAATATCGAAAACTCAATGCTAGAAGAATTAGTAGTAACAGACACTATTCCTCTAAAGCACACCACTCCAAAAATAAAAGTACTCACTGTATCTGATCTTTTCGCGAAGGCTATTCGTAAAATCCACGATCATGAATCTATCAGTTCACTTTTTATAAGACTGTAATCAATTTTAAACTAAACCAAATAAACAATTATGAAAACTGTTGAGATTATAGGGTATCGAAGAGCAAATCTCGGCAAGACTGATGCAAAGAAAATCCGTGAAGAAGGTAATGTACCATGCGTACTTTATGGCGGAGATAATCAAGTGCATTTTTTCTCGCCAGTAATTCTTTTCAGAGATATCGTTTATACGAATGAAGCCCACTTTGTTCATTTAAACATTGAAGGTGAAGAATGCCAAGCTATACTTCAAGAAGTTCAGTTTCATCCAGTAAGTGAAATTATTCTTCATGCTGACTTTTTGCGCATCAGCGAAGATAGAAAAATTAAAATGGACATACCTGTCCGGTTAACTGGTAAAGCACCTGGTGTTGAAAAAGGTGGTGCCTTGGTTAGAAAACGTGCAACATTAAAAATTGCAGGTTTCCCGAAGGATATGCCTGATCATGTGGATGTTGACTGCTCAGGTCTTGATTTCCATCATGCTGTTAAGGTAAGTGATATGGAAATTGAAAATCTTGAGTTTTTAGATCCTCCGCAAGCTTCTATTGCTGTAGTTGAAGTGCCGCGTGCTGCCAAATTAGCTGAAGAATCTGCTGCGGCTGCTCCTGCCGCTGGTGCTGCTCCTGTTGCTGGCGCTGCCCCTGCTGCTGACGCTAAAAAAGGCGAAGCTCCTAAAAAAGCTGATGCTCCTAAGAAAGAAGCTGGAAAAAAATAACACTATCATCTCTTAAAATATAAAGTCCTATCCTTCATTAAGGGTAGGATTTTTTATTTTTAAGGTTAGAAACAATACAATGAAATATTTAATTGTAGGGTTGGGAAATATTGGGAATGAATATGAGCTCACCAGGCATAATATTGGTTTTCTTATTCTTGATCGATTAGCAGATATTAATAAAGTAGATTTTACAACTCAACGGTTGGCCGATAAAACGGAAATCAAATACAAAGGGCACCAACTTCATTTAGTTAAACCCACCACATATATGAACCTTAGTGGAAAGGCAGTTGCTTATTGGATGCAAGACTTAAAAATCCCAAAAGAAAATGTGCTAATAATCGTTGATGATCTGGCATTGCCATTTGGATCTATTCGTATGAAGCCAAAAGGAGGTGCCGCTGGTCATAATGGTTTAAAAAATATTGAATTGATTTTAGGGGGGCAAGAGTATGCCAGGCTAAGGTTCGGAATAGGCAATAATTTTTCCAAAGGCCAGCAAGTGGATTTTGTTTTAAGCAGATTTGAGAAGATAGAATTTGAAGACCTTCCTTCTAAAATGGACAAAGCAGTAGAGGCTATTCATTCATTTTCTACCCTCGGTATTGAAAAAACGATGAGTTTATTCAACAACTAGTAAGCTGGTTTAAAAAATCATCATGTAAGTTTGCTTGTCAAATGTTGGCATATTACTGAAAAATAGTTGGTGACACCCCTCTGGGGACATTGATAGTCATCTAGTTACAAGGAGTTTAGTGAA
>JANXRR010000401.1 GCA_025356795.1 Bacteroidia bacterium | reverse complement strand
AAAGGAGGTGGGTATGGCTATAATATGAATACCGCACCACTATTTCTTGGTGGGTATTTGCGGCCTCGGGAGTAGGTGCCCTATTCATTACACTGGCAACAGTTAGTTATCAAGCAATAAAAGCAGCGTTGGCAAATCCGGTAAACAGTTTGAGAATGGAATGAATTTCTTTGCAGGTGGGCAGTGCCTAACAATTTATTTGCGGTTGGCCAATCCTACAATGAGCGCGAAGAAAGGTACCAATTCTTTCCAACGATAGATATGATTTTGACAGCCCGCACAGGTTTGCCTGTATTAGTAACTCCTTCGGCTGTAATTTGATAAACACCAATAGATGCAGGCGCAACACATGAAACCGTTGCCGATTTATCTCTTGAAGTGCTGATGGTAGAATTCCAATAAATTGTAGATTTTATATCGCGTGTTGAATTATTCAAAACAAGGTGAGGGTTAGTTGAATAATGTTCGTGAAAACTAAACATTATTCAACTACTTTTTGTGGCCCCGGCAGGAATCGAACCTGCATCCTCAGAATCGGAATCTGAGATTCTATCCATTGAAATACGGAGCCAGATTTTGTGTGAAATTAGG
This sequence comes from Bacteroidia bacterium, assembly GCA_025356795.1. Classification (GTDB taxonomy): domain Bacteria; phylum Bacteroidota; class Bacteroidia; order Cytophagales; family Cyclobacteriaceae; genus ELB16-189. The sequence continues at coordinate 2,816 of JANXRR010000401.1, read as the reverse complement.
GAAACCCTTTGATTAGCCAATTGTTTAGCTTGGTCAAATTTTTTAATAGGCTAAGTTATCATTGGCTAAATTCAAATATGTTCTTTCTTGTTTTTCACCAAATCGTACATCAACTCGCGGGCGCGATGAAGTTGGGCTTTTACTGTGCCCAAAGGAGCTTCGAGTTCAACAGCAATTTCTTCGTATGACAACTCACTAAAATACCGAAGTCTCACTAGTTTTTGATATTTTGATGGAAGCATGTTCACAAACACTTGAATGATTTCTTCCTTTTGTGCTTTGATGGCCTCCTCTTGTGGGTTAAGGTTTTTATCCTCTACATCAATAGAAACCGAGTCTCCATTATCATCTGTATACGTATTTTCTATGCTGAGTGTGTTGAGTTTCTTTTTACGAATAAAATCGATGGTGTTATTTGTTGCTATCCTGAAAAGCCAGGTACTAAAAGTAAAGTCTTTTTTAAATCGCGATAAGCTGCGAAATGCCTTAGCGAATGATTCAATAGTAAGGTCTTCAGCATCATCGACATTGCGCACCATCTTTAAAATAACATGGTAAACGGGACGTCTATAACGCTGCAAAAGTTTTGCATACGCCTTTTCATCACCATCCACGGCCATATCAATAAGCCTAAAATCTTCTAATGCTTTTGACGAAAACCGTTCTTCTACCTCTTCCATTGTACTTTTTTAGCTAGTAACGCAACAAAGCCCGCAACAAGATAGTAAAAGGCATAAATAAAATCTAGAAAGGGCGCTTTCCAAGCTTCAAAACGGACTCCCAAGCTTTGGGATGCAAAATGAAAAAGAACCGTGAGCACCACCCATCGGAAACCAATCAAGGCAAGCACTTCAAAAACTGTTGGTTCAAAAAAACTTGCGGGGAAAACAAAAAGCCATGTTGCCACGAGCGACAGGGTGAAAAAACCCAACCATAATTTCGTTTCAAATTTATAATATTTACCTACCGATAGGTGTCTTATTTTCTGATAATAAAATTCTTGTAAGGTTGTTTTGGGCTTCGAAAATGTAACAGTATCTAGACCCAGCGCAAGTTGAGTGTTAGCCTTGGTTGTATATTGGTTTACAAATAAATCGTCATCTCCACCTGTAATTGTTAAGTACTTGTTAAACCCCTTATTATCTAAGAACAATGATTTGCGATAGGCTAAATTTCTGCCCACTCCCATATACGGTTTGTCCAACAAAGCAAAACCCATATATTGAATGGCCGTAAGCAAGGTTTCAAATCGAATAAAAGAGTTCAATAAACCTGGTAATTTTTGATAGGCTGAGTAGCCAATAACAAGTTGAGCATTTGGTGTAAAGTACTCACTCATTCTTGCTATCCAATGCTGTGAGGCAGGGCGGCAATCGGCATCGGTCAACAGTACCCATTCATACTTAGCTGCTTTTATACCCAGCGTGATTCCAAACTTTTTACCATTCATGACTTCCGGTTTGTTGGTTACCCGCACCATTTTTAATCGGCTGTGGTGCTTGGTGGCCTCCAATAAATAATCGTAAGTGCCATCGTTGCTGCGATCTTCCACAATAATTATTTCAAACTCAGGATGATTCTGATTCAGCAAAATAGGAATTAGTTCCTTGATGTTTTCTTCCTCATCGTGAGCACAAACAATTACAGAAACTGGCTGAGTAGTAGTTCGAATTGGTTTTCTACTTTTCAAAAAAGCAATTAAAAAGGCCACTAAATAGGCAAACTGAATTCCAAGAAAGATGAAACTAACAATGAGTATGATCTGCAAGAAATTGGTTTTTAGGTGGAAAACGACAAAGATAAATCAACCATTGAATGATTTGCCCGAAGCCCGCTAAAATCTTTAAAAATCGATAGTCAATCTAAATAGTACTTTATCTTTGCAGTTATGGAATTTAAACTCACTGTTAAAGATCCACATTCAAAGGCCCGGGCGGGCGTTCTCCTTACCGATCATGGCGAAATTCCCACTCCCATTTTTATGCCTGTGGGCACGGCTGGCTCTGTCAAGGCCGTGCATCAGCGAGAATTGAAAAATGACATTGACGCAAAAATAATATTAGGGAACACATATCATCTTTACCTTAGGCCAGGAATTGAATTGATGGAAAAGGCGGGGGGGCTTCATAAATTTAACGGCTGGACTCGCCCCATTTTGACTGACAGCGGAGGATATCAAGTGTATTCTCTTTCTGAAAACCGGAAGATCAATGCAGAGGGTGTCACCTTCAAATCACATATAGACGGCGCCAAACATTTCTTTAGTCCCGAATCGGTAATGGATATTCAGCGATCTATAGGTGCCGATATTATCATGGCTTTTGATGAGTGCACGCCCTATCCTTGCGAATATGAGTACGCAAAAAAATCCATGCACCTTACCCATGATTGGCTTAAGCGCTGTGTGGCCAGAGTCAACGCTACTCAGCCCAAGTACAATTATTCACAAACACTTTTTCCTATTGTTCAAGGAAGTACTTTCAAAGATTTAAGAGAGCAGTCAGCCGAGTTTATTGCCTCACAAGAACAGGAGGGCAATGCCATTGGAGGGCTATCAGTGGGCGAACCTCATGAGTTAATGTATGAGATGACTGACTTAGTGTGTGGCATTCTCCCTTCCAACAAACCTCGGTATTTAATGGGGGTAGGCACTCCAGAAAACATTTTAGAATGTATTGCATTGGGAGTTGATATGTTTGACTGTATTTTGCCAACTGCACTTGGTCAGCAGGGTTTATGTTTTGTTATCGAAGGAAAAGTGGACTTGAGAAAATCCATCTTTAAGGACCAAGATATTTCATTGGATAAAAACTGCG
>JANXRR010000279.1 GCA_025356795.1 Bacteroidia bacterium | reverse complement strand
TAAAGATTTGCGGCATGAAAGCTCGAGCCAACATTAACGATGTTTCGGCATTGCAGCCAGATTATATGGGCTTTATTTTCTACGATAAATCCTAGTTCTTTCAATTCCTCGCACTGACGAATGGTCTCTTCGCCATGCAACTGCAAATAATCAATAGCATGCCGCTTCGTCAACTTTAAAATCTCTTCGGAAGTCGCATTAACAAACACCCCTACTTTTATTATTGAATTCGGAATTTCAGGAATAACAAAATCATTCTCAACATGTCGCTTGGATTTATCGTAGAAAATAAAGCCCATATAATCTGGCTGCAATGCCGAAACATCGTTAATGTTGGCTCGAGCTTTCATGCCGCAAATCTTTATGCGCAGGGTAGATTGTTTATGCACTTATTTTATCTTCAATTCGTTTCAATTCTTTTATAAAACTTCCAGCCGCCTTTTCAGGTCGGCTATGCTTCATAAAACTTTCTCCCATCAGAAAACCTTTATAACCAAATTGTTTTAGCTCAATGATTGTAGCCGGATCTGAGATACCACTTTCGGAAACCTTAACAACATGATGTGGAATCAATGATGACAACCGTTTCGAAATAGTAATATCAACTTCAAAAGTCTTTAAGTCACGATTATTAACACCTACCATATCCACTTGATCAATTACTTCTTTATAAAGCTCTTCTTCTTTATGAACTTCAAACAAAACCTCTAATCCTAATGAATGAGCGAATGCATTTAGCTCTTTTACTCTTGAAGGATCTAAGGCGGCAGCTATTAAAAGAATTGCATCTGCACCTATTGCTTTGGCTTCAATAATTTGATATTCATCTACCACAAAATCCTTACGAAGTATGGGGCAAAAATTATAGTGACGTGCAATTTTCAAATCTTCGCTGCTACCTCCAAAAAATTGTTTATCGGTGAGAATAGAAAGTGCCGCAGCTCCTGCCTGCATATATCCTATGGAAGTGCGTTCAATAGAAACGTAAGGGTTGATCATTCCCTTCGAGGGTGATTTGCGTTTGATCTCAGCTATGATACCTGATTTATCTTCACGCAATAAATACTTTTTCATCGACACACTCGGTGTTTTAAAATAGATACTTTGCTCCAAAAGCTTTACAGGAAATAGACTTTTCCGTTCATCTACCTCCTTGCGTTTATGTTCAATTATTTGGTCTAATATATTCATGATATTCAATTGCGTATAAAAAAAATCTTTGTGGAAGCACATCCATTGGTGAAAGACTATTTACTTATGACTATGAACAAATACTATTGCCCCACATCCATTAATTTTTTAAATGTTCTTAGCGCCCCACCCGATTCCAAGGCTTCCTTTGCTTTGGCCATTGCAGTTTCTAATCCAGATTTCCGATTGCCACAATATAGGGCCATTCCGGCATTGGCAATAACAACAGCGCGTTGGGAGTTCGTTCCTTCTCCACTTAAAATCTTCATAAATATTTCAGCAGACTCCACCACGGTAGTTCCCCCTTTAATTTCCTCATGATCAATTTGGGGCAAACCTAAATCTGATGGTTCAAACATTTTTTCCCCTTCATTCGTAAAAAATTTAAAAGCACCAGTCAAGGATATTTCATCATAGCCTTGAATGTCGTGCAAAATCACGAAGTCTTTATCGGTATTTTGATAGAGGTAACCATACTGTCGTGCCAATTCTAAACTAAAAACACCGACCAATTGCCGGGGCGGGAAAGCAGGATTAACCATTGGCCCCAACATATTAAAAAAAGTCTTTACACCCAATTCTTTTCTTATAGGTGCCACATTCTTCATGGCGGGATGAAAAAGTGGTGCATGCATAAAGAAAATATTGGCGCGTTCTAAACTTTTCTCTAATTGATCCTTCTCATTGATAAACTTATAACCAAAGTATTCTAACACGTTAGATGATCCACTAACAGATGAAACCCCATAATTACCGTGCTTTGCTACAGGTTGGCCAGCAGCAGCCACAATAAAAGAACTAAGGGTTGAAATATTGAAAGTATTCTTGCCATCACCTCCTGTGCCGCAAACATCCATCACCGGAACATCAAACCGAATGGGTATACAAAGCTCTAACATGGCATCGCGAAAGCCTTGAAGTTCATCGATGGTTATGGCCCGCATCATATAAACAGTCATAAAAGCACTCATCTGACTCTGGTTATATTTTCCTGAAGCAAGGTCAACTAAAACTTTACGAGCGATTTCTTTGCTTAGCGATCGATGTTCTATTAATTCATTTAGTATTTCTTTCATATAAACAAGGGTAGTAAGTAAACCATAAGACTAATAATCAATCCAATTTTTCATAATTGTTTTTCCATGTTCAGTCATTATTGATTCGGGATGAAACTGTACCCCACGCACGTCAAACGTTTTATGTGCAATAGCCATTACCAATCCATCTTTGTTTACCGCTGTCACTTCCAATTCATTTGGAATTGTCTCTGGTATAACTGCCCAAGAATGATAATGTGTAACGTTAAAATTTGTAGGCAATGACTGAAACAATTTTTCTCGGCTTTTAATCACCTGAAGCTGAGAAGTTACGCCATGCAAAACCTGTGGTATATTAAAAAGCTTTGCACCATAAACTTCCGCAATGCCTTGATGCCCCAAACACACACCCAAAATACTTTTTGAACTACCAAGTTCTTTCACTATAGCCTTTAAAATCCCCGCTTCGTCAGGAATACCAGGTCCTGGCGAAAGGATAATTTTGTCATACGTGGCAACTTGATCCACTTCAATGGTATTATTTCTGAAAATATCGATTTCATATCCCAGCTCGCGAATTATGTGAACCAAATTATACGTGAATGAATCGTAATTGTCTACAATTACTATTTTAGGCATGTCTGTCAATTTTTTTACTGTTAAATCTCTTCCGCCAATTTAATGGCATTTCTTAACGCTTCGAGTTTGTTGTTCACTTCTTGCAATTCACTTTCTGGAACAGATTTGGCAACTACACCAGCACCTGCTTGATAAGTTAATTTATTATTCTTACTTAAAAACGTACGAATCATAATGGCGTGATTGATATCTCCATCAAAACCCATAAAGCCAATGGCCCCACCATAAAAACCACGATTGACGTTTTCATATTTATCAATCAGTGTGATGGCGTTATGTTTAGGAGCTCCCGATAATGTTCCCGCAGGGAAAGTGTCAGCGGCCAATTTCAAAGGTGAAACACCCGCCCGAAGTTTACCCGTTACTTTTGAAACTAAATGTATGACATGAGAATAGTATTGAGTTTCTTTAAACACCTCAACAGTAACCTCGGCAGAGTCGCGGCTTAAGTCATTCCTCGCTAAGTCTACTAGCATGACATGCTCAGCATTTTCTTTCTCATCTAGGTTAAGCCTAGCCGCAATTTCGCCATCCTCTTTATCATTTCCTGTTCTGCGGAATGTTCCTGCTATAGGATAAATACATGCTTCTCCATTTTTGATTTGAATTTGAGCTTCGGGTGAAGAACCAAAAAGTTTAAAGCTTCCATAATCAAAATAAAACAAGTAAGGGGAAGGATTGATAGAGCGTAACGCACGATAAATATTAAATTCATCACCTTTAAACCCGATGCTAAATCTTCGCGATAATACAAGTTGAAAAACATCACCACGGAAACAATGCTTCATACCCGTCTTTACTAAATCAACAAACTCTTGATCCGTCCAGTTGGAAGTTTCTTGATCTGTTGACTTAAATGGAAATGTTGAGAAACGACTGCTGAAAATGATTTTTTCTACTTTCTCCAAATCCGACTTCTCATTGTCATTCAAATAATTCTCAAACAACATGAGTTCATTTGAGAAGTGATCGATAACAATAATAAACTTATACACTTTGTATAAAATATCCGGAATGAGACGCTCGGTTATTGTTAATTTTAAGTCTTCAAAATAACGAACGCTATCATAATTCATGTAGCCAAATAAGCCTGACGAAATATATTTGGAATGAGGGTGGTCACTTGCAAAGGATGTTCTAAATGTATCCAAGCTTTCAAGAACTTGAGTTCTACTAGTGATTGAAATACTGCTCCTAGTCTTATCGGGGTAGCGACATTCTATTACATCATTGGCTACTTGAAAAGAAGCCACAGGCTCGCAGCAAATGAAGGATAAGCTATTCTCATGACCATGATAATCAGAACTCTCTAACAAAATACTTGCGGCAAAAACATCACGAAGTTTGAGATAGATATTTACAGGCGTGAGTGTATCTGCCAGTAGTTTCTTAGACCTTGTTTTAAATTTAAATTGCATATCTTTTTAATCATTTACACAAAAAAAAACCGCCCCGATTGATCGGGGCGGCTCTAAAATTATTTTTAATTTTAATTCTCAAACATAGCCACTTACCGATCGGTTACCGAACGATGCCACCACCATGTTATTGAAGTAAAATTTTTCATTCTTATTCAGCGGCTTCCTTTTTCTTAGTTGTTCTTTTGGCCTTTGGCTTTTCCTCTACCACAGCAGCCACTTCTACTACCGAAGGAACAGCAACTGCTTTTGCAGCCGGCTTGTTAGATTTTCTTTTTCTTGAATTACCGTATGAACCGATAAAAATCTTGCCTTTTTTTGACTTCTTGTCTCCTTTACCCATTTCTTATTAAACTTTGAGGCTGCAATGATAGTGAAGTAGTTGGTCTTTGCAAAATATCAGGGCAAACAATTTAAGAAGGGCTATAATTAAAGTAATGATCGCCAACGTTTGATTTTATAGATGAGGGTGGTTAAACCCTGCGACCTTTCTCCTTGTTTCTCTTCGTTACAACTGTCCTTTATATTTTGAGTCATAATCTACCATCCATTCAAAGCCAAATTTATCTCTAAACATACCAAAATACGAACCCCAAGGGCTTTCCGCGATAGGCATTTCTATTTTGCCACCTGCCGATAGTCCATTAAATAATTTATCTGCTTCTTCTTTACTCTCTGCACTTATTGAAATTTTGCTTCTGTTTTCATTTTCATTGTGTTTGCCCATAAATGCTGGGGTATCACTTGCCATTAAAATACTGTTTTTGCCAATTGGTAAAGCGATGTGCATTATTTTTTCTGCTTCATTTTCAGCTATTGGATGCTCTGTCGTTTCCATATCTTTGAAACGTGATATCATTGCAAACTCTCCACCAAATACCGATTTGTAAAAATTAAATGCCTCTTCTGCATTGCCGTTAAAGTGAATGTAAGGATTGAGTTGTGCCATTTTATAATATTTTTCTGAGTAATCTATGAAATCTCTTAAGCATCTGGGATAGTAGGTTCTACCAACCGCTTTAATTTATCTAACGATTCTTGCCACCCTAAATAGCACATTTCAGTTGGTATTGCATCTGGTATGCCTTCTTGTGTAACAAAAAGTTCTGTGCCGCATAAAACCGATTTTAATTGAATTGTTGTTATCATTTGACCTGGTAAATTTGGGTCGTCAAAGCGATCAGTATATTTCAATAATTCGTTGGATACAATTTCTAAATACTCACCACCAAATGAATGACTGTGTCCTGATGTAAAATTGGTGAATGACATTTTGTATGTACCGCCAATTTTAAAATCCATACTGTGGACTTTACAAACAAAGCCGTAAGGTGGTAGCCAAGAAGCCATAGCATCAGCATCGGTAAATGCTTTAAATACTTTCTCTACCGGTGCTGCTAATACTCGGTGTAATTTTACATTGTCTGCCATTCTATTGATTTTTTAAGTTGTCAAATTTAATATTTTTTTGTTGATGTTTGGTCAACTAAACGATTGGCATCTTTAAGGAAAACACCAAAAGAAAATTCTGTTCCCTTTTTCCAGCCTTCATTTGAGAATCTCAAAAAAGCTTCGGGTGGCTCCTACGTCTTAATGGGTTGGCCATGCCATAAATTTTGTGGCTTCGGGTTTACTAGCATATACAAAGAAAATTTGTTCCGCATCTTCGTACCTTAGCTTTCGCAAAATCGACCTTTCGGTTTCAATCTGTTCAGGTATACCTAATTTCATGCAATGAGTAATATAGTCCATCAATATTTCAAAAAAGAATCGGAAGGAACAAAAAAACTAGTTCAGGTGAACCCCATTCAATTTACCGGCATAGAAATAAACATTTCTCCTTCCGGGGAAATTGAAGCTATTGAAATGGAAGAAAATCTTGAAATCATAGATTTAATAACAACTCAGGGATATAAAGAATCAAGCGCTTTAGAGTTCAATTTATATTATTCTGGCATAATCACTGGAGAATATAAACCTGATGATTATTCTTAAACAAACCATCGAATCAATTTTTATATATCTTTGCGATGGCAAATCGACACGACCAGCTCCTGCTGAACTCCCCCAGGATCGGAAGGTAGCAAGGGTAAGTGGTTGTAGCGGTGCGATGTTGGTTTGCCATTTTTTATTTCCTCCTCTCTCTAAAAAAATCCGCATCCGGGTTTTAGCAACGATTTCAAAAGCGTAGTTTTACAGTCTAAACTATTCTTAGCAAAAAAAATCGCGAAATCATTCCAACTCACCATTAAACAATATTACTTCATGAAATTTTTTATCGACACTGCCAATCTCAACGAAATAAGCGAAGCCTATGACTTAGGTGTTTTAGATGGTGTTACAACCAATCCATCTCTAATGGCCAAAGAAGGAATTGCAGGCTCAGAAAAAGTGAGGGCTCATTACAAAGCCATTTGTAACATTGTTGACGATAACGTAAGTGCCGAGGTAATTGCAACCGATTTTGAAGGGATTATTAAAGAGGGTAAAGAACTTGCCAAAATTGATGATAAAATTGTGGTAAAGGTGCCCATGATCAAAGATGGTATTAAGGCCATTAAGAAGTTTTCAAGTGAAGGAATCAGAACCAACTGCACATTAGTCTTTTCACCTGGCCAAGCGTTGTTAACAGCCAAAGCGGGAGCTTCATTCGTTTCTCCCTTTATTGGAAGATTGGACGACATTTCGCAAGATGGCTTGGAATTGATTGCTCAAATTAGACACATTTACGATAATTACGGATATGAAACTGAGATTTTAGCAGCCAGTATCCGCCATACAATACATTTAATAAAATGTGCAGAAATTGGGGCCAATGTTGTTACCTGCCCCTTAAAAGTCATTACCGATTTACTCAAGCATCCACTTACCGATTCGGGGTTGGAGAAATTTTTGGCCGATCATAAAAAAGCGAATAGCTAAGCCGCATGTTTTCACTCGATCCTGTTGTTAAAGTTTCTGACGCTACCATCTTTCAAGAAAGTAACAGTGTTCTTTATAATTTGGATTTTGAGATTGCTAAAGGCGAGTTTGTTTTTTTAGTTGGACGAACAGGCTCTGGTAAATCATCGCTTCTCAAAACTTTGTATGCCGACCTGCCCCTGCGCCATGGCTTTATTCAAGTAGCTGGCTTTAATATTGACGATCTAAAACCCAGTAAAGTGCCTATGCTCCGCAGAAAGATTGGAATAATCTTTCAAGATTTTCAACTCTTTCCAGACCGTACAGTGGGTGAAAACTTAAACTTTGTAATGCGTGCCACGGGCTGGAGAGAAACTTCTAAGATGAAAGATCGCCTAGCGGAAGTTTTAATGCAAGTAGGATTAGGATCTGTAGAAAGGAAAATGCCCCATCAATTGAGCGGTGGCGAACAACAACGAGTAGTAATTGCTCGCTCATTACTAAATGAACCGATGATATTGATTGCCGATGAACCTACCGGAAATCTTGATCCGGAAGTATCTACCGGAATAATGAAATTATTTCAACAAATCAATAAAAGTGGAACTGCTATTTTAATGGCCACTCATAGTTATGGGCTCATCAAAAAATTTCCTGCAAGAGTGCTCAAATGCAAAAACGGTAGAATTCAAGATTCCGCGAAAGAAGAATTTGAATTAGTGAGTGAGGAAGAGTTTTAAGTCTTGGTTTTTATCTGAACAAGCTATGAATGCTTGGCACGTTTAGAATTTTAAATACTGGCGTTATCGCGAACCGGTTTACTTTTATCTTCCAACCTTTTTATTTGCAGATTAAGCAAATCTATTCTTACTAATAAGTTCAATACCAATGCATCTTTCACTTTTGCACTGGGTCTAGATTTCATTTCCTCACTGAGTACTAGATACATGGCATCAAGCTTCTGAAAGTCTTGAGTGAATTGATCATTCTCTTCCGCAGAATTAAAATCGTTTATGAGCTCCACTTTTTCAGCAATTTGGTTGCTGTAGTAGGTCTCAAG
>JANXRR010000267.1 GCA_025356795.1 Bacteroidia bacterium | reverse complement strand
ATTGAAACGCTTTCAATACCCAGCAAAAAAAAAATAAAAATGTATTCAGCTAGCGTCTTCCTCCTTATTAATAAAAAATAGTGTGTAATAAAGTAAGCTAAGCTAGGAACAAAAATAATAAAGCTGTGCGGAGAAAGCTCTCGGGTTATTGAAATCTGTATTAGTGAAAAAACCAACCACAAAAACATAACTTGCGAAAGCTGCGATTGATACTTTGTAAACCTTGCTTCGTTATTAAGTTTAAAAAAAGCCAATGCAATAAATATGATTGGCAAGGCCAGTAGCGTGAGTAATGCCTGCACAGAAACTAAGTCTTTACCTATAAGCGTAATGTTGGGAAAGTAAAAATTTTGGAAGAGCATACCCGACTCCTCTTTATATAAATAGAAACAAATCAATAAGGCATGAGGAAGGGCAAAACCAAAAAAAAGCAATAGATACTTTCTTAAGTTGATGCGCGTAAATACTGTTAAAATGATAACAGAGCCAAGAAAAAATATAGCAAACGAAAATAGGCACAATGAAGCCAAGCCCAAATAAAATCCGAGATTTAAAATAATCTCATCTCGTTGAATTTTAAATTCTATCTCCTTAAACAAATTGTTGAGAGCCATAAGTAAGAGTGTCGCTCCAACCAATTCAGGACTTATGCTTAGAAAATCAAAAGAAAGAAAACAAAGCAATCCAAATATCAGGGCCGATACATAAGTATTATCAGTATATGCTTTATTTCGAATTAAAATGATTGCAAAAAAAACTGCCTGAAAAAATATAATAAGAAGCGAAAATAGTTGTCGGCCTAAAATTGAACGGCCAACCAACCAATTAACAAAACCAAAAAAAAGTGAGCTCAAAGGTGCAGTAGCATCAAAAAGTTCGGAGTATAAAAGCTTTCCTTCCGCCAGTGCCTCTCCTATTAACATGCCTTTCAATTCTTGAATGGTAAGCCTTGAAGGATATATAAAAATTGGGAGAGACAAAAGTATCAAAAAAGCTAAAAGAGCTAAAAGCCTATAAGGATCATTTAATCGGAAAAAGCGCAGCATACATAAAGCAAAAACCCAAAGTTAGAAGAAACAGCAAACCTTAACTTTTTATTTTAAACTTATATCTTTACACAATGGGTGGATCAATACGTCAACAAAAGTTTAATAAACTAGTCCTAAAAGAACTAAGCGATATTTTTCAACGCGACAAAAGAGGGCTGCTTGATAATAGTTTAATAACCGTTACTGATGTTCTGGTGAGTCCTGATTTGGGCATTGCGCGCGTGTATTTAAGCATGATGCTTGCCAAAGATAAACAGTCGATTTTAGACAACATAAACCTTCATAAGAGCGAAATCAGAAAAGCACTAGGAGATAAAATAAGGAAGCAAGTGCGCATCATACCTGACTTAGTTTTTTTTATTGATGAATTAGAGGAGAAGGCGACCAAAATGGATGCGTTGATAGATAGTTTGAACATACCAACCGCGCCCTCTGACGGAGAATAAACGCACCATGAATCTTGCGCTATTTATAGCAAAACGCTATTTTATATCTACACGAAAGAAGAATTTCATTCATATTATTTCACTCCTTTCAATGACTGGTGTTGCAATAGCTACTGCAGCTCTGGTAATTGTTCTCTCTGTATTTAATGGTTTGCAGGGAGTACTGCAATCACTTTATAGTTCCTTTGATCCTGAACTGAAAATAGAATTAGTTCGAGGAAAATCATTTGAAGTAAATAGCGCTTTGTTGAAAAAATTACAAGCCGTGGATGGAGTTGAATTAGTTACTGAGGTAATTGAAGACTATGCCTATGTGCGCTACCGCGAATCAGAAATGGTAGTAATCATAAAGGGCGTAAGCGATAATTTCATTGATCATCATAGGCTAGATAGCAGCATGGTAGAAGGCAATTTAAAGCTGCGAGAGAATGGAGTAAACTTTGCTATTCTTGGTCGGACTGTAAAATACATTTTGTCAGCATCGTTAGAAGACAATCTTTATCCTCTGCAAGTATTTTACATTAAAAACCTCAAAGCATCCACTATCAATCCTACACAACTTTACGCTCAGCAAAATATTTTACCGGGTGGCGTTTTTAGTATTGAAAAAAATTATGATGAAAATTACATTTTCTTACCTCTTGATTTTGTTAAAGAGCTTCTGAATTATGGCAATAAAAGAACATCACTGGAAATAAAAACAAAAGATGGCTCAGCTATTTCTGGTGTTCAAGCTAGCCTTAAAACTTTGTTAGGGCCAAGCTTTAATGTGTTTACCAATCAAGAGCAGCACAAAGATATTTTCAGATTGTTAAAATTTGAAAAGCTATTTGTCTTTTTAGCTCTTTCATTGTTAATAACCATTAGCGCTATCAATATATTCTTCTCTTTAATGATGCTTACATTAGAAAAGAAAAAAGACATAAGCATTTTAGGAGCCATGGGCGCAAGCAAAAATTTAATCAAAAAAGTGTTCTTAACAGAAGGAGCATTGATAGCATTTATTGGGGCGGCCATAGGTTTAATGGGTGGGGCTGTTATCTGCATACTTCAAGATCGTTATGGCTTTGTGGGTATGGGTGTAGAAAATGGTGTAATCTCTGATTATCCTGTAAAAATGAAAATGCTTGATTTCATCTACACTTCAGTAGTTATAGTTCTAGTAACTTTTCTCGTTTCTATTTATCCGGCCGTTGTCGCTTCGCGTTCTGTGTCAACAAAACAGCTTTAGTTTATCAATGGTTGGGTAATGAAAATGTATGTTATCACCTCATTTTCAACATTTTATTCATTATTAATGACTAACTTGCCCTTCGGCTAATTTTGAAATTCACTGAAGGTGGCACACATGCGTTGCTCTTGTTTGATCAAAATAGTCTTACAAAAAATTGCTATTAGTTCATGAAGGTATCTTCTGTTCAGCCTTTTCAAATTGTTTACTCGCTTTTTCAGCATGAGTATCTAGGCTATATTTTTGAATCATACATAGTTCATCTCGATGAAAAGGGAAGGCTTACATATCAACATCAAAATATCTCTACAAAAAACGCGCGCGAATTTTCAAAAGGAATGGATGAGCGCGATTATGAATTGGTTGACATTATGACCAGCATGAACCAAGATGCGGTGCTCAAAAATTTCTCAAAAAAAATAATGAAGCCTGAGGAATACTTCAGCAAAATTTTCAATAAGGCAAAAGGCGATGAGTTGGTGCAAGAACAAATTGAGCTTTACCTCGAAAAACGCAGAGCGGCCGTGTTAGAGAAAATAAAAGGCAAAATGCTTTTCGAAATGGGCAACGATGGTGAGCCGACTTGGAGAAGGGTAGAAGTAGTTGAAAAGAAGGCCTCTATTCAGTTCCATTTTATAAGAGGTGAAGAAAGCACTCAATATTATCCTACACTTACCTGCGGTGACAAAACAATAGAATTGCCAAATCCGGCAGCTTATTTGGTGTGTAAAAATCCAGCGTGGATGGTAGCTAGCGGCAAACTTTATGGCTTCGATAAACATGTGGATGGCAAAAAGCTTTCTCCTTTTTTGAGTAAGAAATCTGTTGTTATTCCAAAAAATCTTGAAGAGACTTATTACAATCGTTTCGTAGCTCCTTTGATTGCTTCCTTCGATGATATTGAAGCTCAGGGATTTGAAATTATTAAGGGTTCGTTTGATCCCCATCCCATACTTTCCATATCAGAACTCGCACCTGCTAATGCCAAGAATGTTCCAACACTGTTTGAAGAACACGAAACTTCGCCAGAAGATGAAACAGGCAAAATTGTTTTCGATCTTTCTTTTAAGTATGGAAAGCACCGCTTTAAAGGGGATGCGTTTGGAATGGTGAGCGTAACCATGGAAAAGAAAGATAACGACTATGTTTTTTATCGGATCAAAAGAAATATAGAATCAGAAAAAAAATGTGCCCAAACCCTCATTAAACTGGGGCTGCCGTTAAAAGGATTTAGAACTGCCGTTGAAAAAGCGCACGCCTTTTCGTGGCTAAACGAAAACAGGGTAAACCTACTTAACCTTGGTTTTGAAGTAAGCCAACCTGAAAAAAGTGATAAGAAATATTTTGTGGGCAAAGCAGTAATTGAACTGGAAGTAAAAGAAGGAATTGATTGGTTTGATATTCATGCCAAAATTCGGTTCGGTGAATATGAAATCTCTTTCAAAGAGTTGCGCAAACTTATCTTAAAAAAGAAAGTTGAATTTAAATTGCCCAATGGAGAAATTGCAATTATACCCGATGCATGGTTGATAAAGTATGGTGATTTGTTTGCCTTAAGTGAAACCACTGGCGATCACGAAAAACCGGTGCTAAGAAAATATCATCTCAATTTATTAAAAGAACTTCAAGAAGGAAATCTGGCAAAGGTTCATATGAGTGACAAGCTTCGTCATCTTGAATCGTTTACAGGCATAAAAGAATATCCTCTTCCAAAAGACTTTACAGGAAAGCTAAGACCTTATCAAAAAGCAGGATATAACTGGCTGAAGTTCTTAAACGAATTTCATTTGGGTGGTTGTTTAGCAGATGATATGGGATTGGGCAAAACTGTTCAGGCCTTAGCGTTGCTTCAGTCAGAAAAAGAAAAAGGGGAAACAGGCACAAGTCTTTTGGTAATGCCTACTTCGCTCATATACAACTGGGAAATGGAAGCGAAAAAGTTCGCGCCCAATCTTAAAATACTAACCTACACTGGCACGTTCAGAAATAAGGATATTTCAAAATTTGGAAAGTATGATGTTTTATTAACCTCTTATGGAATTACTCGCTTAGATATTGATTTGTTGCAAAGTTTTTATTTCAACTATATCATTCTTGACGAATCACAAGTTATAAAAAACCCAACTTCTAATATTGCAAAGGCGGTACTGCAATTAAAAGCACGATACAAAGTAACTCTTACTGGAACTCCGTTAGAAAATACCACGCTCGATTTGTGGTCACAGATGACATTTATCAATCCAGGATTATTGGGAGGACAAACTTTTTTTAAGAATGAATATCAAATTCCGATTGAAAAGAAACATGATGATTTAAAGACTAAGAAGTTAAACGCTATCATAAAGCCATTCATTCTGCGAAGATTAAAATCGCAAGTAGCAACCGAGCTTCCTGAAAAAGTGGAAAATATTCACTATGCAGACATGAGCACTGAGCAGGAGGAAAAATATGAAGAAGCTAAATCGTTCTATCGTCATAAAATTCTTGACCTAATTGATAAGGAAGGTATCGGTAGCAGCCGCATGACTATTCTTGAAGGGCTTACAAAACTCAGACAGCTTTCTAACCATCCAAAAATGATTGATCCAGAATACACTGGCACCTCAGGAAAGTTAGAAGACGTAATCCATAAATTAGAAAGTGCTATTGGTGAAGGCCATAAACTTTTGGTGTTCAGTCAGTTTGTAAAACATCTTGAAATAGTAAAGCAAGTTCTTATCACAAAAAAAATTCGCTTTGCCTACTTAGATGGTTCAACAAGCGATAGGCAAGATCAAGTTGAAAAATTCAACAAAGATGGTGAACTAAAAGTGTTTCTTATCTCCATAAAAGCGGGAGGTCTTGGACTTAACTTAACGGAGGCCGATTATGTTTTTATACTAGACCCTTGGTGGAACCCAGCTGTTGAAGCTCAAGCCATTGACCGTGCGCATCGCATTGGGCAAAAGCGAAAAGTATTTACTTATAAATTTATCACCCGAAATTCGGTAGAAGAAAAAATACTGCTACTTCAAAAAACTAAACTCAAACTTTCCGAAGGCTTAATTAGTAATGAAGAAAGCATTGTTAAATCTATTTCACGAAGCGACATTGAACAATTGCTATCTTAAGACAATATGAAAGGCAAAGTTGTAATCATAACCGGAGGTTCTTCTGGAATAGGCAAAGCGTTGGCAGAAGAATTCGGTGCTAATGGCTCTAAAATTTTAATTACTGGAAGAAACAAAGAAGACCTAGATAGCACAGTTGTAGAACTCGCTAAAAAGGGAATACAGATTGCTGGTTTTCAAGCTGACGTAAGTAAAGAAGAAGATAATAAGCTAATGGCAGAAGAAGCCATCAGTAAGTTCGGTAAGATTGATGTTCTGATAAATAATGCAGGCATTTCTATGCGGGCCTTGTTTGAAGATGTTGATTTGGATGTACTCAAGAAAGTAATGGATATCAATTTTTATGGCGTGCTCTATGCAACTAAACATTGCTTACCAGAAATAGAAAAAAATAAAGGTTCTATCGTGGGTATATCATCTATTGCTGGCTATCGTGGTTTACCTGGCCGCACAGGGTATTCTGCTTCCAAG
>JANXRR010000235.1 GCA_025356795.1 Bacteroidia bacterium | reverse complement strand
GAAAAATCCTGAAAATGAAAACCAATGGAAAGATTGTAATACTTGGTGCCCAGGAGCAGAAGTAGGAAAAGTAATTGATACTCCGATCAATCCTATCTTATATAATTAAGGTATCAGCAAAATTGAGCTCATATAAGTGATTGAAAAGTCACTTGTAATGTGATAAAAAAAATAATTTTCATTTTCATTTGATTTGTTTAACTAATTAATTAGTTTTAAACCTAAATAGATAGTTCATTAAAAATAAGGCACTATTTAAAGTTGCGGAAGTTGCTATTCTATTGATTTTACGCTTGTAGTGTTTCAAAACTTATGTCTTTACGTCTAACTTATGTCTTATATCTAAAGCTTAACTATGAAGGAATTAACGAAAGCAGAAGACCAAGTGATGCAAATTTTATGGAGGCTTGAAAAAGGCTTTGTAAAAGATTTAATAGATCACATGCCTAATCCTAAGCCTGCGTATAATACGGTGTCAACCATTGTTCGCATTCTTGAACGCAAAGGATTTGTAGGATATAAAGCATACGGCAAAACGCATGAGTATTTCCCGTTGATACCAAAAGAAAAGTACAGCAAGTTTTACCTCAACAACTTTTTATCTGGGTATTTCAATGGCTCATTCCAAAACCTTGTTTCCTTCTTTGCCCAAGATGATAAGTTAAATGTGAAAGACATTGACTCCCTGTTGAAACAATTGGAAGAACTTAAAAACAAAAAGCCATGAATGTGATTACCTATTTCATTGAAGCAAATATAGGATTGGTTCTGCTCTACTTGCTTTATAAACTCTTGCTTGAGCATGAAACTCAATTCTCATTTCTTAGGTCACTCTTATTGGTCGGAATTGTTGGGTCACTTTTAATTCCATTAGTGAAGATAACCGACAAGAATTTAGTATTCGAAATGATTTTACTTCCAGAAATTACTGTAGGCTTTATTAATCAAATGGAATTGAAAACGTCTGCTTCATTTGATCTAATGGACAAATTAATGCTGATCTATTGCAGTGGTGCATTTATATTCTCAAGTGTACTTATTTTCAGGCTAAGTAAATTAATCTTCTTTCTCGCGCGATCAAAGTATATAGTTAGTCAAGGTTTAAAAGTTATAGAGATTAACGGAAGCTTTTCGACATTTTCATTTTTCAATTATGTCATCATTGGCAATGCTGAAAATCTAAGCTCGTTAGAAAAAGATCAAATCATTCTGCATGAATCAGCGCATCTCAAATTATTACATCGAGTTGATTTATTTATGTTAGAATTTTTGAAAACACTTTTTTGGTTCAACCCAGCCGTCTACTTACTAAAAAATAAATTAATAACTATCCATGAATTTCAAGCAGATGAAATTACTGCTAGCAATTATGATAGTAAACAATACTGCAACCTCTTAGCGAAAGTTGCACTGATGTCGGCCGACATACCGCTCGCTAACCACTTTTCAAATTCTTTAACATTAAAACGAATTAACATGATAAAAACTATGAAAACAAAAATCAAAACATGGAAGATAGTAGCTATGCTCCCGGTATTTACTTGCTTTATTTTAACTGCCATTGCACAAGAAAAAGATAAGCCCCAATCGGAAGTAAAGTTTGTTGAATCAAAAAGTGTTGATGATATGGCAACTTATGTTGGAGGCATAGATGCCATGTCTGCCTTTCTTTCCAAAAATATAAAATATCCTGAAAAGGCTAGGAATGCAAAGACTGTTGGTAAAGTATTCGTAAAGTTTTTAATAAGTACTGAAGGATCTGTTTCTCAACCTACCATTATAAAAGGTGTTTCTGAAGAAATAGATCAAGAAGCACTTCGTGTAGTTTCTTTATTTCCAAAATGGAATCCTGCAAAACATAAAGGGGAAAAAGTAGATGTAGAGTTTGTGTTACCAATTAATTTCCAACTCTAAAACAAAAGAGGCTGCCTTTATAAGACAGCCTCTCTTATTCTTTTCAAGAAAATTATCAATCCCCCATCACCTCACTCAACTTCTTCTCTAAAGCTGCGCCTCTTAAATTCTTGGCGATGATCTTACCTGTTTTATCCAACAAAATGGAGAACGGAATGGCGTTGATATTATAATCTTTAGCCGCCACCGATTCAAAATATTTCAAGTCTGAAACGTGTGTCCACGTCAGGTTATCTTGCTGAATGGCTTGCACCCAATCTTCTTTGGTGCGGTCCAACGAAACTCCATATACTTCAAACCCTTTGGTTTTAAATTTCGCGTAAGCCTTTACAACGTTGGGGTTCTCTCTTCTACAAGGCCCGCACCACTTTGCCCAAAAATCAACTAGCACAAATTTTCCTCGAAGCGAAGAGAGCTTTATTGTGTCGCCATTTTGGTTTGGCAAATTTATTTCGGGAGCCATCTGACCCACTGCAGTTCTTTTGGCTTTCTCCACAAACAATGAAAATTCTTTAGCGTAACCAAGAGCCGGTTGTTCCTTAATTAATTTAGTAGCAGCATCTATAAAAACCGTTAAATATTTATCTGCCTCGAGCGTATTGTTTTGAAGTAGGTTAACCACTGCAAGTGAAGCTGGCTGTTTCAAAAACAAAGCTGCAATTGTATCGTTTCCTTTGGCAATCACACTCATATATTTCTCTTGTATTTCTGCTATCTTGGATTCGTTTTTGGCAGCAGCGGCCGTATTAAATTCTTCTTGCAAGCTCACGAGCTCTGACGCATTTTGGGAAGCACTTTGTAGTTCACTTACTTTCATAATCAAATCCATTTCGGGCGAACCTTTTACTGTTACTTGCCCTTGTGGATTGTTTCCATCAACTATTAATTGAATATTCGATTTATTCAAAATTAAATTGAAGGCTTGCTTGCCATAAAAGTTGAGTGAATAAAAGCCGGGTTCGGTAAGGTGGAGCTTCTTTGCAAATGTTTTGTTGCTTTTTAGCTTTATGGTATCCTTCTTGGCTATGGTTCCTGCATTGAGGTTGGTCAATGCTATCTCACCAGCTTGCGGAAAATTCACAGTACCAGAAATAATAATATCCCAACCGCTAGCATTGGCTTTTTCTTTACCAGAAGAACAACCTAACAGTGCTAACAGGATTAAAATACTTGATATTAAACGCTTCATATTAATGTAGTTTTTTTTGTAGTAGTTCATTTATCACTTTGGGATCTGCTTTGCCTTTGCTTCTCTTCATTACTTCACCCATAAACAGTGAGATAAGTGCTTTTTTTCCTTTTTTATATTCTTCTACTTTTTGAGGGAATTCGTTCAACACTTGATTTACCAAAGGCAATAGCGAATCAACGTCACTATCTTGGATAAGATTCAATTGCTTTGCAAGCTCAACGACTTTTACATGGGTATTATTTAAAAGAGCGGGGAACAATTGCTTTGAAGCTATCGAAAAATTCATTTTGCCTTCATCTATTAAGTGAATAACAGCCGCAATGTCTTCTGGTTTTAATGAAAATTGACTTACTTCAATTAAATGATCATTAAGGTACGATTTAACAGGGCCCATAATCCAATTTGAAGCCGCTTTATAATTTTTTGTGTGCAGGCAAACCTCCTCAAAATAGATGGCAATCTCTTTTGTATCGGTAAGCACCAACGCATCATACTCAGAAAGTCCGAATTCATTTACATACCGATCCACTCGTTCATTGGGCAATGCTGGCATTTCAGATTTTATTGAAGTAAGCCACGCATCAGAAATTTGCAACGGACTTAAATCTGGATCAGGAAAATAACGATAGTCATTCAACTCTTCCTTAGTGCGCATGCTGTGCGTGAGGCCTGTGTTTGCATCAAAGGTTCTAGTTTCTGAAATCACAGCTTCCCCATTTTCAATAAGTTCAATCTGCCGGGCTATCTCACGATCAATTGCCCGCTGCACATTGCGCATGGAGTTCATGTTCTTTACCTCCACTTTTTTTCCGAGTTCCTTAGCGTCTTTTAGTTTTACAGAAACGTTGGCATCGCAGCGCATGGAGCCTTCTTCCATATTGCCATCGCAGATGTCGAGATAGCGAACAAGCTTTCTTACCTCAGCAAGGAAAGCACTTGCGTCTTCTGATGTATGGATCACAGGCTCAGTAACAATTTCAATAAGTGCCACACCAGCTCGGTTCAAATCAATAAGAGTATCAACTTCGTTTTCTAAATGAATGGACTTACCAGCATCTTCTTCGAGGTGAATTCGGTTCAATACAATGTTTAACTTTTCACCAGACGAAGTTTTGATTGTTACGTATCCACCTTTGCAGATCGGAGTTTTATCTTGTGTGATTTGATAGCCTTTCGGCAGATCAGGATAAAAATAGTTTTTGCGATCGAAAATTTGCCACCGCGAAATCTCGCTGTTGCATGCGATGCCCATTTTGATGGCAAACTCAACTGTCATTTTGTTCAACTTTGGCAGCGTGCCCGGGTGAGCAAGAGTAATCACACTTACATTGGTATTGGGTTCTTCACCAAACATGGCAGAATCAGCAGCAAAAATTTTACTCAGCGTAGATAGCTGCGCATGGACTTCAAGACCAATAACGGGAGTGTATTTATTAAAAGCTACCATTTAGTTCAATTCATTCCTTTTCTTTAATTCTT
>JANXRR010000215.1 GCA_025356795.1 Bacteroidia bacterium | reverse complement strand
GAGAATTGGAGGAGTGAAGAGGTGATGAAGAGGATAGTGAGGTAGTAAGAATATACTAGTGTTTGGTGGGCTTAAAACCAGAAACAGTGAATTTGATACAAGGTATTAGAAAAACCACAAGTAATGAAAATTTTAAAATTGGTTTTTGGAGAGATGCTCCTTGATTTTTGATATAATTTTGTTTTCAACTAATTCGCGCTATGGAAATACAAGAAAGATCGGCTATCCAAAGACTTTTTTCTTTAGCGTAGGCCAAGACAATCCTTTTTTCTAACTCTTGCTTTTTGTAGTCGGATAGTTCTTTGAGTTTTTCTCCAATTTCTTCAAAGCCTCGCTTAATTCTGTCGGCTGTTTCTTCCATTCTTCAATCTGCTTAATGGCTGCTTCTGAGTTTTTCCTGTGCGCTTGTGTTAAGTATTTTGTTTTCAGCTGCATAGAACTAAGTGTTTGTTCCTTTTTCATCTTCCCACTCTTTCAATACAGCCAATGCCTCTGCCCTCATGGCAAGAATTTCTCGTATCTTAGCATCTATTCGATCTTCAAAGCGTGCGTTCTCAGTATCGAACAAATGAAGGTCTTTTAGATCATGCCCATTTTTAGTCGGGTTGTTATTGTTTTCTGTGTGTGCCATGGTTATTGATTTTTTCTGAAACCTAGGCTAGCTAGCCAAAAAATAATAGTATTTCGTTTGTTATGTTTTTGATACCTTTCTTATTTGTTTTTATTTTTTTTCTGTCAAAACCGTCAAAACCGGTTGCTCGCTATTTCTCCCTAAATGTTTAGTTCACCCGAAAGTTTTTTTGCACAAAAAGAAATCTCTTCTACCTTTGCAGTCCTTAAATTTGGGAGCTTAGCTCAGCTGGTTCAGAGCATCTGCCTTACAAGCAGAGGGTCGGGGGTTCGAACCCCTCAGCTCCCACATTGATAGTCAAGCCGTTACAAACTGTAGCGGCTTTTTTTTAAAAACATTTTAAATTTAGTATTGAGGGCATTGACTCTAAATTACTAAATCAAACAAATTGTAGGTGCAACCAAAGTTACTCAAGTAGAAGATGTGTTAGACTGCCTTAATTGAATTGCCAGCCGGTGCCATAAATGAACCGAATGAAGTTTCTAAAATTGAATTGCCATTTCCATATAAGTTTTTTGCCGAATCAGGAGTGCAAAACGTTCTTTATGGCGGTGTAAAAGATCAAATGTTAAATTCAAGATATTAGCTCAGGCTACGCCAAACAACTAATCCATTTCGGCAGTGATCTTGTTTAAAAATTACCGTAAATTTCGCTCCAATTTTTAAAGAATAACATTCATGAATACACTCTTGGAGTTTATAAAAATACTGGTGCCGGCCTCCGTTGTTTTATACGCTGTTTATCTATTGGTGAGATCTTTTATTTATAAAGAAATCGAATTGAAAAAATTAGATGTAAGAAGCAAAAGCATTGAAACAGTTCTGCCCATTCGCTTGCAAGCGTATGAAAGAATAACTCTTTTTCTAGAAAGAATCTCTACCCAGAGCCTGGTTTTCAGATTGTCTAACCCCGGTTATTCTGCACAAGACTTTCATAGAATTTTATTAGACGAAATCAGAAATGAATATAATCACAATGTATCTCAGCAAGTGTACATGAGCGAATATGTTTGGAACTTGGTGAAGAGCGCCAAGGAAGACCTAACGGCTTCTATTAACGAAGTGGCAGGCCTTATGACAACGGAATCAAAAGCCATTGATTTTTCTCGGCAATTGCTTCAACACATGATAGATAAAAATCAAGATTCAATCGGCTTTGCTCTTAGCGAACTCAAAAAAGAGATACAACAAACATTTTAACTAATGGCAACCGCGCTTGTAGTTGGCTCAACGGGTTTGATCGGCAATCAACTTTTAAAATTAGTTTTAGAAGATGATCACTATTCAAAAGTGGTGGCTATTTCGAGAAGCCCTCTTCAATTTTCTAATCCGAAATTAAAAGTTATTACCGCTGATTTTAAATCATTAGCAAATTGCAAAGAAGAATTAAAAGCAGAAGATGTTTTTTGTTGCTTAGGAACTACCATAAAAAAAGCAAAGTCTAAAGAAGCTTTTCGCGAAATAGATTTTGAATATCCTTTATTAGTAGCACGTCTTGCAAAAGAGCAAGGGACCTTACAATATTTTTTAGTTTCTGCATTAGGGGCAAAAAAAACATCTTCCGTTTTTTACAATCACGTAAAGGGTGAGGTGGAGAAAGCTATTGAAAAAATTGGTTTTAAAAGTTATCATATTTTGAGGCCATCGCTTTTACTAGGGTCACGCATTGAAAAGAGAGAAGGTGAGCAGTCTATGCAAAAAGTTTTTACCGCTATTAATTTTTTAATCCCTAAAAAATACAAAGCCATTGAATCCATAAAAGTAGCTAGGGCTATGGTTGCCCAAGCGAAACAAAATACCAGCGGTAATTTTATTCATGAGTCAGATGAGCTACAAGGTTTTTAGAATTATTTTTTTGCTTAGATCAAATTATCAACCTTATAATTCTATGCGATGATTGCAGTGATACAACGAGTAGCCAATGCATCGGTAGAGATTGAAAATAAAGTAAAATCGCAAATCAAACAAGGATTGCTGATATTAGTGGGCATTGAAGATGCAGATACTAAAGAAGACATTGAATGGCTTGCGCCAAAAATTATAAACCTCCGCATTTTCAATGATGAGCTTGGAGTAATGAACGTAAGTGTGAAAGATGTAAGTGGCGATATTATTGTAGTGAGTCAATTTACACTTCATGCCAGCACAAAGAAGGGCAATAGGCCCTCTTATGTAAAGGCCTCCAAAAGGGAGGTTGCCATTCCATTATATGAAGAATTTGTTCATCAACTCGAACTCGCTATGGGCAAGCCCGTGCAGACGGGTGAGTTTGGTGCTGATATGAAAGTATCATTGCTTAATGATGGCCCTGTAACTATTATAATTGACACAAAGGACAAAAAATAGGTTAAGGAATTGCCAGCAATATGAATAGAATATTCAGCAGTACATAGGTTGCTATGATTGCACGCGAACCTATACGGTTTACTTTTACACTAGCTTCTCTTTTGCCTGCATCGTGCAATTTTAAGGTAACAGCAGAGAGTAATAAGATTGAAAAAATCCCTAAGAAAGTAATAGTATGAAGCGTGTCTACCAATGTAAATGAAGAGGAGACAGGAAGCATTGAATCGATAATATATTTATTGCCCACGGCTGCAAATAATCCACCCACAGGTAAACCAAATCGTGGTTCTAATTCTTCTGGCCTGGGGGCAAAACTTATAATGGCTATTAAAAAAGCAATATACATTCCGCTAAATATTTTCATGAACAAGCCAAAAGCATGACGCTCCAAATCTAATTCTATCACAAACGTGGCGAACTCTGAGAATTGTTTCCCTACACGCGAGTCGCCAAAAGAAGTTCCATAGCCATTGGTTCCAGCACTCACCTTAAAATTCGTTATCGTCCAACCATCAACGCCAAGGTTTTTGGCATACGTACTTCCTTCTTTATCAGGTTGAAAAACTAATGCTCTATTATCATAAATCGAATTTTCAATTTGTATGTACACATGCTGTTTATCAAAAGGGAAATTATGTACTTTCCAATTTTCCTTTATCGTACATTTCATTTTGAGCATAATCCAGGGTTTACCGTCTATACTATCGGCTATTTCACCAGGGTCATCAATTGTTTTAGCATTTGGAATATCCAATTGTTGTTTAAAATTAAAGCTTGGATTATTGTACCGGAGCCAAAGCCAAAACCTGGCTGTATATTGATTATTATGAAAATCAATATCGTGAAGGCTTATTAAATAGGTTCCAATTTTTACCGTATCAGGTTGAGCCCTAACTGCGAGTTCAGAAAAAGTAAGGATGAATAGAAAAAATAACTTTACCCGCATATTGACTGCAAATTAGTAAAGTAAACATATTAATTCACAGCATAATATTAAGTGAGATTTCCTTATTTTTGAATCTGTAAAACTTAAGTCATCATTTTAAAATCCAACCTAATGTACACAGGCCTAACCCATCTTCACTCTGCTTTTCGATATGTCGTAATAGTACTTCTGATAGTGGTTATCATAAAATCCCTTCTGGGCTGGATTAACAAATCTAAGTTTGAATCAATTGATAATAAATTATCGTTGTGGCTTTTAATTGCTACTCACTTACAATTAGTGTTTGGATTGGCTCTTTATTTTGTGAGTCCGGTAGTGCAGTTCAATGCGTCAACTATGAAAGATGCCACCACTCGCTACTGGACCGTTGAGCACCTTACAATGATGCTATTGGCGATTACATTTATTACGGTGGCGCGAATTACTCATAAAAAATTGGCCGCTGACGATGCCAAGTTTAGGAGACTATTTGTGCTCAATGGGGTAGCCTTAATAATTATTGTGATAGCTATTATTTCTAGCCATAGAGGTTTAATTATTCCAACACGTTACCAGTAGTTGGAAATTAGGAAGTAACTCGAAGTGAAGTTCCGGTTAAAGTTGTGGTGTAAACAGCAAGCGCTTTTGAGGCAGGGCCATTGGTAACAGAACCATTTTGGCTAGACTTAGCTCCGTGATTTGGGCAATAGAAACTGCTACTTGTGCTTTGAAATTGGACAGTTGTTCCTTGGTGTGTGCAGGCTGATGAAACGGCAATAAAGGCTCCTGTTAAAGTAGGGGCAACAATGATTCCACTTTTTATAAGAGAACTGCCATTGGCGGTAAGTGGCTCAGAAGTAACATCCAAAGCGAAATCAACATTGGCAGGTGCGGGGCTTACTTCATTGCCATAGCATCCATTTAGGCATGAGCTAATGAGCATCTACCCCGCGCTAGCGCCTGTTAATCTAATAAACCCTTTGCGATCCATAGGAATGAGAATTTTTACCTTTTCTTTGTATCTCAATCACTGGAAAAAATTATAAATTATTGTATGGAAAGAAAAATAATTTTTGTTTTAGTTTTTAGTTTATTCATGTCCCGCGTTTTTGCTCAGCAGTTTAGCCCAAGGTATGAGTTAGTAAAAATGGGTAAAACAGTAAATACAAATGGTTATCATGAGGTGGCCCCCGTTATTTCAGCCGATGGAAAGAAGCTTTATTTCTTTGTAAGCAATCACCCCGATAATACTTACGGTAAAGATAACAGTCAAGATATTTGGGTATCAACTGTAGATGATAAAGGAGAATGGAGCCAAGCCACTCGCCTTACTTCGCCCTTAAATGAAAATAGATTCAATCAGGTATATACAGTGTTGCCCGATGGCTCGCTGTTCGTGCGGGGTGGCCGATCTAAAAACTCAAAAGGGTTTTCGATTGTGAGACCTGGTGGAGGTTGGAACGAGCTTCGTATCAAAGAATATGAAACTATGGACAAAGGCACGTTTAATGGAGCCACTATTTCTAATGATCAAAAACATGCGATATTATATTTTTCTGAGCAGAAAGCAAGTAACAGAAGCGATCTCTATGTTACCAATGAACAACCCGATGGCACATGGTCAAAGCCTTTAAAGATAGCCGCAAGCACTGTGTCTGATGAATATGGCCCATTCATAGGTCCTGATCAAACATCATTATTCTTTGCCAGCGATCGCATTGCCCCAGGCCGTGTAGGTGGAACCGATATTTATAAAGTAACACGATTAGATGACACATGGCTAAAATGGTCGGATGCCCAAAACCTGGGAAAAGCAATTAACACCACTGGTGGCGATGCTTATTTTTCGATGGATGCCAAAGGAGATGTGTTTACAGCAAGAGCCAGCAACCGAGTAGATGGTGGTAATTTTGATATTTTTATTTTGAAGCCAAGGAATATTAAAATCAATTTGAGCGGAATGGTTTACAATGAAAAGAATCAACAACCCCTTGTTTCTACTATTGACTTGACCCTTAAAGGCCAGAACACAATACACCTTACAACCAGTACAATTGGTAAATTTGAAACACATCTCACCGAAGTAGAATCGTATACCATTCACGCAATGGCACAAGGTTTTTTACAAAAAGAGATTGAAGTAAAAATCCCTAAGTTAAATAACGACACAACTCTTCATGTAGTAGTTAACCTTACTCCAATCTCAAAAAAAATATTTTTAGAAGGACTAATCACGGATAAGAAAACTCAGCTGCAAGTCAATTCCAAATTAATGATTTTATACAAGCCCGAAGTGCACCAATCTGCTGTTAATGTTGATGGTGGCAAGTATTCAATTGAGATACCAAAACTTGGATGGTATATTCTTACTGCTACTGCTGAAGGCTATCTCACTACCATTGATAGTGTTAAAATTGACAATGAAGAAACACCGTTGGTAACTAAAGACTTAACACTTGCCCCGATAGAAATTGGAGTTACTGTGAGATTGAAAAATATTTATTTCGATTTTGATAAAACATCTTTAAAAGCTGAATCATTTGTTGAACTTAATAAAGTAGTGGATCTATTGAAACAAAATCCATCGCTGGAAATTGAGATAGAAGGTCATACCGATAGTAAA
Source organism: Bacteroidia bacterium (assembly GCA_025356795.1). Classification (GTDB taxonomy): domain Bacteria; phylum Bacteroidota; class Bacteroidia; order Cytophagales; family Cyclobacteriaceae; genus ELB16-189. Next base: position 3,845 of record JANXRR010000215.1, on the reverse strand, counting down.
GGTTCTGATCAATATAACAAAGATCTTTCTCAAGGCAGAGCTCAATCAGTAGTAGATTATATCGCTAGCCAAAATATTTTAAAGAGCAGACTTGCGGCTAAAGGTTTTGGTGAATCCAAGCCGATTGATACGAATGAAACCGAAGCTGGAAAAGCAAACAACCGCAGAGTTGAGTTTACGATTGTAAAAAAATAAGTCTAATGGGTAATAACGAACAACGGTTACTTAAGAGCTTTTCTTTTGTAATGAGAATTCAGAATGTAGTTGACTTAGGTTTCATTTACAGTTAAAAAAAACTTGCAAAAAAATAATTTAAATTTCATTGCTTTTAACTTGCGATAGATATACCTATCAATGACCACCACTCAACTTGAATATATTGTTGCTGTTGATACGTGTAGGCATTTTGCAGATGCAGCCGATAGCTGCTTTGTAACCCAACCTACGCTAAGTATGCAAATACAAAAATTGGAAAAGGAATTAGGAATAAAAATTTTCGACAGAAGTAAACAACCAGTGGTACCCACAGAAACCGGAGTTGAAATAATTAATCAGGCAAGAATTGTAATTAAAGAAGCGCAGCGTATAAAAGAGATAATTGCAGATAAGAGGCATGAACTTTCGGGAGAAATTCGAGTGGGTATTATTCCTACCCTTGCTCCTTATTTGATGCCACTCTTTTTAGATAATTTTATAAAAAAACATCCTTCTATAAAAATTAAAATTATTGAGCAGACCACAAAAAATATTATAGCTAAACTTAAATCGGAAGAGCTCGATGTGGGAATTTTAGTAACACCCCTGGAAGAAGATGGTCTCTTTGAATCTCCTTTGTTTTATGAGGAGTTCTTTGTTTACGTTTCTAAAAGTAGTAAATTAATAAAGAAACAATTTGTATTGGCAGAGGATATTGATCCTAAAGAATTATTAATGCTGGAAGAAGGCCATTGTATGCGCTCTCAAATTATTAATCTTTGTGAATTAAAATACAAAAACAAAGAAAATTCTAACTTAGAATACGAGGCAGGCAGTATTGAAACACTTAAGAAAATGGTAGAACTAAATCATGGCATCACTATTTTGCCTGAACTTGCTTTGAGTGGGCTCACTACCAAGCAATGGAAAATGATACACTACTTTAAGCCACCAGCACCGGTGAGGCAAGTGAGTTTAGTAATGCACCGAAATTACCTCAAGAAAAAAACAATTGAATCCTTGAAGGAAGAAATTCTAAGGGTAATACCTGGTAAAATGAAAGAGAGGATGAAAAGAGAAGTGATTGAGCTAGTTGTCAATAAGCAATGGGCTAACAACCTCGGATAATTATATATCGGCTTCTTCCTCCAATACTTCCTTTATGCGCTCCACGTCAACTTCAAATACGTGCAAGCTCACACCGCTAAATAATTCGTTTTTGAAAGGATATAAGTTCACAAAGTTTTCGCCACTTAGAAAGCATGGAATTCCGTAGGCATCCAACTTGGTTTTCACAAGATTAGCTCTGATGGTGTTATCGTAAGAATCAAAAACAATAATTTTTTCTTTCGATCCTTCCATAATTTTCTTTTTAGCAAGATACCATTTTTAAAGAGGAAGAGATAGGTAGAAATATTTCATTATATTAACTAACAATTTCAATTTTAAGTCTCTATATTTAAAAAGTAGGTTTAAAAGGAAATGGTAAGATATGCGGTCGCTAGCAACAATCGATGAAGTAGATGAAAACCAAATGGCCAACCTGATGTGATTAATAGACGCAACCTCTCCCTTTTGATTATCGTGCTCGTATCAGGGTTGCTGATCTTGATCGATTACTTCACTATCAGGACAACCTCGGCAGTGCGGGCTTATATTAATGGAGAATCACGATACTCAAAAGGGCAAAAGGATGCTTCGCTGCATTTGGTTGTGTACATCAATTCAGGTGAACCAAAGTATTGGGTTTCTTTTTTAGAGGAATTGAAAGTGCCATTAGGTGACAGCACAGCACGCGCAGGTCTATTGAACAACAGCACGGAAACAATTATTAGAAATGGTTTTTTAGCAGGAGAAAACCATGTGGATGATGTGAATGAAATGATTTGGCTGTTCAGAAATTTTAAAGACGTTTCATTTATGAAACGGGCCATTCAAATTTGGAAACAAGCAGATGCAAAAATCGGAGCACTTGCTTTGGTAGGAGAAAAAGTCAGGCAAAAAACAGTGTCAGGTAGCTTCTCTCTACAAGAAAAAGGATCCCTTTCACAAGAAGTTGGCGTTTTAACCTCAGAATTAACAACCTTGGAAAGGGAATTTAGCGATGTGCTGGGAGCTACAGCTCGCAAAATAAACACTTACCTGTTTTATGCCAATATTTTTTTAACCCTAGTGATTATTGGCAGCGCTGGCTACTACTCCACCTCCATGATTAAAAAACTGAGCAATGCCAACGAACAATTTAAAGAGACTCTCCATTTTGGCAAAATGGGAAGTGCCGAATTAGACCTAACTACTTCTAACCTAACGGTGAGCCGCGAATTGTTTCAGTTGCTACAGGTGGAAGTAAACAAACCACAAGTTTTTCCGTTGGAGCAATTTCTCGCAACTTATGTTGATCCAATTTATTTGTCTACTATAAAGCAGAAAATTAGAGAGGGATTGGCTGGTATTAATGAGCACTCCAAAAGTATGGTGGAGACGGAATTTGAAATGATTACCGCCACGGGCAGAAAAATATGGATTGATGCGAAAGGTATTTTTAAAGGGAATACCGCGCTTGGAATTTTACATGATGTAACTGAGTTTAAAAATGCAATGGAAGCATTGGAAAAACTGCTCGCTGAAAAAGAAGATCTCATTTCTGTTAAAGATAAATTCTTCAGTATTGTTTCCCACGACCTGAGAAATCCTGTTGATACGTTGCATAGTTTTATTCTGTTGGTAGAGAACCATATTGAAAACTTATCAAAACAAGAAATAAAAATGATGGTGAGAGATGTAAATAAGAGCTTTCTTGATACCAAAGTCCTGATGAACGATCTCACCACGTGGGGTCAATCGCAAATGAATTCCAAAGGAGCGGTGCTTGTTCCTGTTGATTTGAAAAAAAGTATTGATTTCATTATTGATTTTACAAAAGAAATAAGTGCTGCCAAACAAATTACAATTTCCTATAGTGGTCCTGATACACTTACCGTTTTTGCCGACCGCTATCAAATTGATTTTATTATACGCAACCTAATAAGTAATGCTCTTAAGTTTACACATCGTGGGGGTAAAATTGATATTTCAATGCAAACAGATCAAGAGTATGTAAGGCTGTCCATTCAGGATTCTGGCATTGGCATTTCGCAAGAAGCCATGAAAAACATTTTTCAAATGGGCAAAGTAAGAAGTACAAAAGGAACCGAAGGAGAAAGGGGGACCGGGTTAGGGCTTGTGCTGATAAAGGGATTTCTTGAAAAGAATTCAGGACAGATTGCCGTAGAAAGCATTCAGGGAAAGGGTACCATGTTTCATGTTTCGCTGCCGAGATTACTTACTACCTGATGTGAAGCACAACTTTATTATCAAGTTGAACTTGTTGAATATCTTATCAGGGTTCCGAATTGATTCGCAATGTTTCACACACTATTTTTTATTTTATTAATCGTACTCAATGGCTTCCACTCCCCGCACTTATTTTAGAAACTACGTTGTTATTTTAATAGTAATATTCTTGGCTGGCATATTGATTTATAGAACACAAAATAAATTGCAAGATTTTGAAGTGTATGAAGGCATACTAGATGAAATTGAACTCACTTCTTATAAAGATAATCATCAAGCAGTTATTCCATTAGTGCGCTTCACTATCAAAGATTTCA
>JANXRR010000130.1 GCA_025356795.1 Bacteroidia bacterium | reverse complement strand
CTCAGCAATGGTTATTTTATTTTATCCTCTCCGTTTTTTCGCACCTTGTAGCCTAACTTTTAGCGCTAGTTTAGGTTAATGATGTATTGTATGTACAAAATGAAAAATACTTTTTTACTCCTTGTTTTGGTTTTTATCGCTTGCTCCGAACGAAAGGAAACCAAATTGCAGCAATTTTTAGTGAAGGGAAACTTAGCTGTGCAAGCCAATAACTACCAACAAGCTGCTTATTACTTTGGCGAAGCTTTAAAGTTAGATCCTTGCTATGCCGATGCTGCCAACAACTTAGGTACCGTTTATTTTAAAACCCTGCGTTATGAAAAAGCATTGGAGCAATATGAAAAAGCCATTGAATGCGCCCCCAACTTTATCAATGCGTATTTTAATCGTGCCAATGCATATTATCAATTGAAAGAATACTTTAGTGCGTTGGCTGATCTTGATAAAATAATCAAAGAGAAACCCGATACTGCCATTGTTTATTTCACCAAAGGATTGGTGCAAACCAAAATGCGTGATTATACTTCGGCTTTGATCTCATTTGATAAAGCCATTGCCCTTGATAGGAGCAAAGTTGAATATCTCGTAAACAAAGCAACTGTAAAGTTCTATAGTAAGCAGTGGGAGCAAGCCAAGCAAGAACTGAACTATGCGGCCACGCTCGATGCCAATGAGCCCACTATCTACAACACGCTTTCATTAATTGCCATGGAGCAGAATAAATTTGATGAGGCACTTTTATTGGTTAATAAAGCGCTTACATTGGCACCCAATCAGCCTTATTTTATTAATAACCGTGGGTTCATTTATCTGCAGCAAAATAAAATGAAGGAAGCAGAAGCTGACATAAACCAAAGCATCGGGCTGGATCCATACAACGGGTGGGCCTACCGCAACAAAGGGTTGTTTTATTTAATGCAAGGCGATTCGCCCAATGCAGAGAGGCTATTAAAACAGGCGGTGGAAATGGATTCTTTTATCGATAAGATTTACTTTTATCTCGGCACCGCGTATTTAAAAAACAATAAGACGGCCTTGGCTTGTGAAAGCTTTCGCGAATCAGAGAAGCTGGGTGATAAAATGGTAACGGCTGAGGTGATCAGACAATGCAAATAACGAACGATTTTAACCTGTTTATTGAAAAGCTTGCTCATCAACTGACTTTACCTTTACCCGGTGCAGTTGCCCATGAACCCTTGCGGGCAGTGTCTGTTGCTTCAGCAACACTTCAATTTAACCATACGCTTCCACCCAAACCTGGAAGTGTATTGATATTGCTTTACACAGAAGATGGGTTGATAAAGTTTCCGTTAACTAAGCGGGCCACTTACAAGGGTGCGCATAGTGGCCAAATCAGTTTGCCCGGAGGCAAGACAGAACCAGGTGAAAACGAAATAGAAACGGCTTTACGTGAATGTGAGGAAGAGATTGGCGTTCCATTAGCTACCATGAAGGTACTGGGTAAGCTCAGCAATTTCTTTGTTATACCCAGCAACTTTATGGTTACCCCAGTTATAGCTTATACTTTAACCAAGCCTGCCTATAAAGCAAATGCTATTGAAGTGGACACCATTATTGAAGGCTCGCTTATGAAGTTAATTGATGATAACTCCGTAAAGGAGAAAGAGATAACCATTGCTAACGAATTTAGATTGATGGCTCCTCATTTTGAAATTGAAGGTGAAATTGTATGGGGTGCAACCGCTATGATGCTAAATGAATTTAGGATGGTGGTACGCGAACTTTTATAGGAAGTATTTTTTTTAATCCTATTTACAGAGTTTTTGTTTTACGCTGGTTTCAATTTTTATATTAAACCTTTCAGCTAGTATTAAATCTGCACAAGCCTCTTTTAGTTTACCTAGCTTTTCTAACGTTAAAGCCCTGTTATAATACGCTTGCCCATATTCTCCGTTCCAAGTAATAGCAGCAGTGTAATCTTCAATGGCATCTTTTTCTCGTTTTAGTTTTACCAAGAGGTTAGCGCGGGCAAGCCAGGCTTTTGGGTAATCAATTTTAAGAGTAATGGCTTGAGTATAATCAATAAAGGCTTCTTCATTATTTTTCATGCTTTCATTAACCAGGCCTCTATAAAGCCACGCTTCTTCATCTTCTTTATTTAGTTCTATTACTTTGTCATAATCTTCTAATGCTCCTTTGCTATTCTTGTGCTTCAATCGATAATAGGCCCGGGCAGAATAGGAATAAGGTAAGGTAGGATTTTGACGGATGGCTTCGTTGAGCAATTGCTCCGATTCTTCTTGCTGCCCTCGCACCCTTTTAATTACTGCAATGTTATGGATTGCCAAACCAAACGATGGGTCAAGTTTTAGTGCCTCTTGATAATCGGCAATAGCTGCGCTGCTATCTTTTAAGTGTTCTTTTAATATGCCACGATTAACCCAATACTGTGCATCGTTTAAATCCAAACGGATAGCGGAATCCATGTAAACTGCTGCTTGAGGATAATTCTTAAGCTTCATCTCAATCAAACCCAAGTAGTTATAGATTGTAGCGTGAGTAGAACTTTGAGCTGTAAAAGCTTTATTGGCTGCATTGCCAAAGGGATCCATTCGGAAGAAAATTTTATTCGTTGAGCCGGTAGGCAAAGTCAGTAGTTTGGTGAAATCTTCTTTAGCCAATTGAAACTGACTTGTTTGGTAGCGCAAAGCAGCCCTGCTAAAAAGTACTTCTGCATTGTCGGGCTTGGCTTGAGCATAAATATTGTAATCGCGTAAAGCTCCTTTCGCATCGCCCATTGCTTCTTTTGTGGCTGCTCTTCCCGAATAGGCTTCCCATAGGTATGGATCCAATCGTATGGCTTCATTAAAGTGTGCGAGTGCCATTACATATTTACTTTCATCCAACGCCAGTTCTCCTTGTTCTAAAAAGTGGCGAGCATCTTTTTTACCTTGAGCGAATGCGCAGTTACCAATAAGTAATGATGAAGTTAGAATAAGTATACAGAACTGAACTTTTAACATAGTTTAGTGGGTTATAAAATTTCTAATACAAGCCAAGAAATCCAGAAAGCCATAAATTAATTTCATTGCTTTGGGTTTTAACCTCTCTAAACCTAAATTTCGGAAACTTAACTACAATTTCTTTGTTAATTCAATATGCTAACTACTAAAAAATCCAAAAAGAAACCAGAATCAGTTTCTATTGCAGAGACAATCATAAAAGCTTATCGCGAATATGTGTTAACTCAGGGAAAGAAGCCAGCCTCTGTTTTCAGCTTCACCAAAGACAACGGTATGAAGGAAGAAGACTTCTATTCTTACTTTGGTTCATTTGAGGCTCTGGAGCGATCATTATGGAAGGGTTACATTGTTCAGGTAAAAGAGAAGCTTACAACCGATTCAACCTACATTTCATTTTCTGTAAGGGAAAAGATACTTGCCTTCTACTTCACCCTAGCTGAAGTACTAAAAGGAGATAGAAGCTTTGTAATTCATCAATTGAAGGAATGGAAGAATCCGGCCAAGCTTCCATCATTTTTAAAGGGCTTTAAATCTGCTTTTGAAGAGTGGATTGTTCAACTGATTAACGAGGGTAAGCAGACTGGTGAAATTGCCATGAGACCTTTTTTGGATAAACAATACGATTCCGTTTTTTGGCTTCACTTGGTTTTTATTCTTCAGTTTTGGAACAAAGATGATAGTGCCAATTTTGAAAAGACCGATATGGCCATTGAAAAATCGGTGAACCTTGCCTTCGATTTGATAGGCAAGGGAGTGCTTGACAATGCCTTTGACTTTGGGAAGTTCTTGTACCAGAATAAATAACCGATTTCCTGATGACCGTGTAAGCCTAAGCTTGGCGAAGGCATAGCAACCAAACACAAGACCCTACAGCCACTAGCGATACAACTATAAACCGAACGTGAAAGAACAAAAAAGTATACCAATAACTAAAGTTCAACGGGCAACAAAATTTATTACTACCGGTGCAAAAATTGGTGGCAATTATTTAAAGCATTACAGCAAGAAGTTGGTCAATCCATCTACAACAACAGATCAGCTGCATGAAGACAATGCAACTGATATTTATCAATCGCTCAGTGAATTAAAAGGAAGTGCTTTAAAGATTGCTCAAATGCTGAGCATGGATAAGAATTTGCTGCCCACCGCGTATCAGCAGCAATTTGCAATGGCACAATATAGTGCACCCCCGTTATCGTTTCCATTGGTTATCCGCACGTTTGAAAAGTCGTTCGGCAAAAAGCCAAATGAACTGTTTGAAAGTTTTAGTCACACTGCCCGCAATGCAGCCTCCATGGGGCAAGTGCACCAAGCTACATTGAAAGGAAAAAAGTTAGCCGTAAAAATTCAGTATCCTGGCGTGGGCGATAGTATAAAAAGTGATTTGGCCATGGTAAAACCAATTGCTTTGCGCATGTTTAAACTTAACCCTGCAGAGTATGATGAATACATTGAAGAAGTGCAAATACGTATGCTAGAAGAGGCAGATTATACGCTTGAGTTAGAACGTTCAATGAATTTATCGGTTAGGTGTAAAGGCATTCCCAACCTTGTGTTTCCACAATACTATCCTGAATTTTCAAGTGCTAAAATCCTTACTATGGATTGGCTAGAAGGAAAACCCTTGGGTGAATTTTTAAAAACAGAAACTCTTACCCAAGAAGAAAGCACTAGAATAGGGCAGGCCATGTGGGACTTCTATCATTTTCAAATTCACCAATTGAAAGAACTTCATGCCGATCCTCATCCTGGCAACTTTATTATCACCACTGATAAGAAATTGGGTATTATTGATTTCGGTTGCGTGAAAGTTATCCCAGCCGATTTTTATCCTGTGTATTTTCAATTGTTGGGAAAAGACATTCTTCAAAACAAACCTAAGATGCTCAAGGCATTTTATGATCTCCGTTTTATTTATGAAGATGATTCAGAGAAAGATAAAAAGTTCTTTATTGAAATCTTCACTGAGCTAATTGAACTGTTAGGCCGACCTTTCAGAACCCCTCAATTCGACTTTGCCGACAATGCTTACTTTCAAGCCATCTTTAAATTTGGCGAGCGGCTTACAAACATGAAAGAGTTGCGTGAGTCCAAAAAGGCAAGAGGAGCGAAGCACGCTATTTATATCAATCGCACCTACTTTGGCCTTTATAATTTATTGAATGAATTAAAAGCAACAGTTAATACTTCCTCTTGGGTGCCTTGTTAGATAGAGCACGCAAGCACGCTCTTAACATTTAGATAATATACAAATGAGGTTAACAAAGGATTGCACATTATCTTACTGAACTTTCAATTCAGGCATACCTTAATTCAGCTTTTGTTTGTTTACTTCAAGTAAACTAATGATAACGTTCCGTTAACTCTGAATAAACCCTAACCCGATACATTTGCAAGAAAATTGTAAATGGTAAGAACTCTACCCTCATTCATCTTTACATTTATTTTATGTTCTGCTTCAGTCTTTGGAGCAACTATTAAAGGGTTCATCTTTGATTCTAAAACTGGAGAGCCTCTTATTGGTGCAACGGTTCTTCTTAAAGATACAAAATACGGTTCTACCGCTGGCTTAGATGGCAGCTACGAAATTAAGAATGTACCCATCGGAAATTACAAAATAGTAAGTCAGTTAATAGGTTACTCAACTGTGGAGAAATCAATTGTTGTAGCCTCTGATCAAGATGTAA
>JANXRR010000124.1 GCA_025356795.1 Bacteroidia bacterium | reverse complement strand
GTGCCATTTTATTTGTCTAAACTAAAACATGGGCTTGTATTTCATTTCGTCACCGGAATATTCAATTTAACTTCAAATTCATTGCCCACAGTGAAACCAAAAAAATTACCCTTAATACCATAGTCTCTCCTATTCACTTTGAAGTTTCCAGTAAAATTTGCTTTACTACCTGACTCTGAGAATGCAAAAGGAATTTGAACATTTTTTTTAATACCATGGAGTTCCAGTATACCCGAAACAATTATAGTATCTCCCGACTTGCTGAATGATGATGATGTGAATTTGATGTACGGGTATTTTTTCACATCGAACCAATCTTGGCCTTTGGCGTGCTTGTCTTTGGTTTCATTTCCTGTCTTTATCGTATTGGCATCTACAGTAACATCTATCAATGAAGAAGCTAGTTCGTTAGGAGTGAAAATTATTTGACCACGTAAACCAGAAAATGTTCCTGCTGCTTTGTTGCCATTAAATCTAATCGAATAGTTTGGGTCAATATTCCAACTGCTATTTAAAACAGCGAATGCCATGATGATTATTGTAGAAACTAATCCTAAGTTTTTTAAAATATTCATATTATTTGTTTGATTTGCCGCACACCATATTTTTGGAAAGGAATAGGATAGCAAAATTCATTTGCTCTTTTCATAGTTTTCTTTTGTAAGCACCATGGATGCTTCCATATAAGGAATCCATGTTTTGTTGAAGAATCTTTTCAAAAACAGTTTATGTAAAAGTGATTTGTGGACAAATGTGTAAGTCCATTGAATATGCGTATTGAGCCCCACCCCATCAATTCGCCATTCTCCTGTTAAGTATTTTACAAAATGACGAGCTGGTAGTGTCGAATTGAATACTCTATATTTAAAATAAAATGGGACGGTACATTCCAAAATCTGCTCAATGGCCGTATCACCAGATGTGAAATATATTGTCCGTTGTTTTCCCGGTGTATGCCATTCATCAAAGTGACTGGTGGCTTTAATTCCAGGAAGACTGCCTTGCGCAGTAAAAATATCTTCCAGCTTAATGAACTCAAAGTATTTCCAAAATTGATCCGGTGTGCCCTTCACAGTTACATTGACTGTATGAGTCAAGTGCTTTGAATTTTGCTGGCTTTGCCCTTTGATATTTGATTGCATAAAAATTAAAATTACGGTAGCTATAAAAAATTGTTTATACATTTTGTTGTGATTTGACAGGACAAAAATGACCAGCTTGCGGCAAAATATATTTACCAAATGGTAAAAAGGAAGCTTAGATACTTTTTCGTATCCTACTCAGTGACTGTTGCGTAATTCCTAAATAAGAAGCAAGCAATGAAAGCGGTATTCGGTTTGCCAAATGCGGAAAGTTTTTTAGGAAATTAAGGTACACCTCGACTTAGCATCTTCAGCCAACATTGGGCTAATACGATTTACCTTCTCAATAAGTGCCTTTGAAGTTATCTGGCTGCTGATCTTATCCCAGCCAATGATGGTAAGCGATAATTCCTTTAATGCTTCAGCAGAAAAAACAATTAACTTACAATCTGTAACTGCCTGAACATACTCAGATGAAGGAATTTGATTGGTGTAGCTATTAAAGTCAACAGCAAAATTATTCTCATCAATAAAGTAACGAGTGATTTCTTCTCCTTTATTGTTGAAATAGCAAACTCTCAAGATACCGCCTGTAATAAAGGCAACTTGCTTTGCAATCTTACCAGCTTCAGAAAAATATTGCTCTTTTTTAAGCTCTATTTCTTTGGCCTTACTTTTTATTAAATTAATCTGCTGCTGATTCAGATGTCCAAATTGCAAAATGTAATTTATCAGGGTTTCCATATTCGCAAATTGCAAATAATTGTTGTGTCCAGATTTGTCATTTGGTAAAAAGTGAGATCTGTAAATAGGAATACCCAATATGTTTGAATCAATGGCTTGAATTTTTATAAAAAGACTGTCTTTTTATTGCCATTTGATACAACGTTCACTTCATCATAATCAGCTATGTCTGACTCAAAAACTGCTACGTTAGGCAAATTAGAATCAAGTCAGAATGCATATAGGTGTTTTTTTTCGATTACAATTACATTCCAACCCGTTTGCAAATTGAAAATTCCGGGCAGGGTGACCACTTCTTTTTGAGACATTGCAATAATCCTAAACGAGTGATCATGAGCACGTAGAAGTGGTCACCTTAACACGGAAAAACTGGTCCTGTTACGCGGAATTTCCACTATTTCTCCGATTCTTTTTTTAGCAATTCCAGCCATTTCAACATTCCCTTCTCCAGACTCCTATTAAACGACTTTCTGAACGTTGATGCCATCAGCCCTTCAAGGCTCTCGGTCACTTTCACAATCGTGCCACCGTCAATAGCTTCCAATTTCCAGCTGTGAATCGCACGCATTCCAAACGTTTTACCTGTCCATCCAAATGATTTTGCCTTCTCAACGGTGTGCAGTTTCGATTGAATTTTTGCTCCTCCTGTTTTCCATGTAAAAGCAGTTTCTCCAATCAAGCTAAGCTTATCGATTGCGAATTTATTGACGAATACGTTGAACTCCTTGATAACCTAGCAAGTGAATACAAAGGAATTGCGATAAAATATGGTCTTCCTTGGAGCAAGGGCGAGATCAAGGCTAAAATACCTGACATCAAGCTAAAGCCAATTATCTTCTTCGAGGGACAGCACGATCTAACGTTCATTCAAAAAGCGGCGGAGTTATTGGGCAGAAAACAGTTATTGGAAAAGGTTGAAATTCGTCAAAGAGGAAGTTGCAGTAACCTTGATAAACTTTGGAATCTTCTGACAGAAAATAATTGGGAAACAACCCCGTTGGTCCGGATCTATACTCGGTTGAACAAAGTTGGTCGAGTGGGATCGCTGGTCGACATTTGCAATGTCGACCGAATCGTAGGTTTGATCTAGATCGGAGGACGGATCTGTGATCCGCTCCTTTATGGCGCAGGCTTGTTGGTGAAACTATGGCGCGGCGCTTTTTTAGCGCGTGCCAGTGCGAACTAATAGAGTGGAGTTTTCCCCGAATCTGATTCTGAAACAATTTCTGGTTAATCCTGCCGATCTAATCATCATGTTCCACGTTGGTCCGGATTTGTTACTGGGATAGGTAGTGCACCGTGAATGGTTGGGCGGGATGTCCTGCCTGTCCTGCTTTGCATTGATCAAGGCCGTTCTTAAATACAGGCAGGCAATCCCGTCCGACTCGAAGGATGATTTAAGATCGGAGGCGGATTTGTAATCCTTCCATACCTTAACTAAACCAAACTCTGCCTTGCTTCCCTTAATAATCATGAACCAGATTTTCTTCTTCGGAGACAAGGGGCCCGTTAAGATTTGTTATATTGAATAGTTTAGTTTCTTAAGCCGGTCGCTGTTTATGAAGAAATTGAGAATGGATTATAAATCCACTAACCCTTGAGAGTGTGTTTCATGGAAGGCCCGGATTGCAAATCCGGGCCAACTTCCCACGTGATGCAACTTGAGCAAAGAAGGAAGATCGGGACCAGCTGGGAAGGAAGATCCGGACCAACTGGGGAAAGCGAAATAATGGAGGGTGGTAATTCTGTTCAGCAAACATCCTTTATTTCAATGAAAGGACAAGAAATAAAGGCTGGATTTGAAAAAACTACTCTCAAAGATGAAAATGTTGGAGACAAAGACGACCATAGTGGTAAGGTCGTCAATGATGCCGAGGTATTTTTTCCTAAGACGCCGGAACCCGCTCACGGAAATTTTGATACATCAAAACTGAAAATCGCAGAACCTAACGTCACTCATAGAAATCTAGGGCCGCAGGATCAGAAATTGACATCAAAAGAGAATAAGCAGATCGGTGAAAAAGTACAAAAAGTCTTTGATAAAATTAAAGAGAGCGTAAAACCAGCACCAGTACAGGTTAATGAAAAAAATAAGGAAAAGCGCGTTGTACAAACAAATAGCAACAATAGTTTTCCATGAAAAAAATAATTAAATTAATTTAGACTGTGAGGTTAAGGAATTATTATTCAATTAGGTTCTTAGTTTTTGTTTTTTGCTTCTGGTTACCTTTTTCCAATAGCAATGCTCAATCAATCAAAACTAAACCTGTGCATGTCCGTGAAAAGGAAGTTGAGTTGGGTAATCAGCACCTCCAATCCGGTGTTGATAGACTCAAATTGCGTGAATACTTTACTGCTATTGAGGATTTTCAAACTGCTCTAAAATATAATCCAGATCTTTGGGTTGCCAGAAGATATAAGGGTGACGCAGAATTTCAACTTGGACAACTTGAGAATGCTATAAATGATTATAATAGTGTTTTGATAATCATGGATGATACCTTATCCTATTTTGGAAGGGCCGAAGCTAGACGGATGAGTGATAATTCTAATCTTGCGTTAGTTGACTACAACAAAGCAATTGAACTCTCAGGGAAAAATTACGCGTTTCATTTCGGACGTGGAGAATGTTATCTCAATTTAGAGCAGTACGATAATGCTATTAAAGATTTCGACGATTGTATTCTCCTCCAACCAAACTTTAAGTCTTGTTATTCTAAGCGCGCCTTTGCTTTTTTTAAAATGAGAAGTTACCGCAAATCAATCAAAGATTTTAACCAATACTTCAAACTTGGAGGATCTCAAAGTGCCTCCTATTATTATCGAGGCGCGTCGTATTTGAATTTAAATTCTATAGATGTTTTTTATGCTGATAGCGCAATAGGAGACTATATTAAATTTGAACAATTAGGTGGGCAAGGTAAAAGCTATGACGGTCTAGGTGCATCTTATGCACTTAAAGGCGATTCATCAAATGCAAGGAAATATTTTAGAATGGCAATTGAACGAGATCCTAATGACAGTGAGGCATATTCGCTATGGGGTAAATCGGAATTGAATTTGGGTAGTTATAAAAAAGCGTTGGATTTGTTTAACAAACAAAAATCTCTCGTACAAGGAATTAGTAGCGATTTGTTTTATTGTCTTGCCATGGCGAATCTTGGTCTATGTGATTTGGCAAGAAGTCTTGATTACTTTGAAAAATCAATTGAGGTTGATAGTCTAAATCAGGAAGCATACAAAGGCAGGGTGGGACTTACCTTTAGAAGTCAGAAGTCCAGTGAAAATATAATGACAGTGAATGACCTAACCCATCTTCTCAAGCTTTCGAAAGACAAAATATGGAGTAGCATGCTATTGGCCTCAAGGAGTTTTATAGAACTTCGACTTGGAGACCTGAAAAGTGCAAGGACTGACATAGATAGCGCAATGGTTATCTCGTCACCTAATGCAATCTTATATATGCTTCGTGGCATAGTTAAGCTAAAAAATCATGAAGTTTCATCTTCAATCGCTTTAGATTACGATGCAGCAATTGAGAGCGATGGTGTAATGTGGCAACCTTGGTTGCTTAAAAGCTATTTTTACTATGAACAAAAAGACAAGAGACAAAGCTGCAATAGTCTAAAAAAAGCGATTGCGAATGGTGCAGCTGTCGATAAACGAACTGAACAATATTTATGTAATGGGAAATCTGGTCTAGAGAAAAATGGTGCGGCATTTGAATCAATTTTATCGGACTTGCTGCTAAGATCCATCCTCAACAAAGGAGCTTTGGCCGTGGAATGTGATAATAATTAATAAGATAAGGCGAACGTCTTGCGTACGAAAACACGGACCAGATCGTGATCAAAGAACCGGGGTATGTTTATATTTGGTTGTCAAATGAAGAGACAACGCCAGTGGAAGTTTACTTTGATGATTTTAAAGTTACGCATGTAAAATCATCACCGGCAGTCCCACGATAATTTTATACCTCCTTGTTCCTAATAAGGAACGCATAATAAATTTAATAAAATACCTGGAAATCAGGGTTGGACTGATTCAAACAGTTGCTCGTCTAGCGGGAATTATTCCTTGCAATGTAAGCCTTCGATGAAGTACGTCTTTACGGAGCTGTTGGGTTGAGATAATTTTGTTGTCAAAAGTTAAACCAAACCATTATGGCAACAAAATTAGAAAAGCAGGAATCAATGTTTT